>JBAUGM010000140.1:0-7187 GCA_049679725.1 Tepidisphaeraceae bacterium | reverse complement strand
ATCCCGCGGCGATCCCGCCCGATCGCCCCCAGGCGAGCATTTTCGCGTCCCCCGCCCCGACCGAGCCGCGCGGCCCGCTCGCCGGGCCCGCGTCTCCCCGACCGGCGAGAAATCGGTGTCCGAAGCTGTATCCCACCCCGCATCCGACCCGTCGCCGCGGCGTGGCGTGGATTTAGCGCATGAAGGCCGCCGGCAACCTCGGCCGCGCGCTTCACTGCCGCAGGCCCGAAAGCGAAAAATCCATCGCGCAGGGACGAAGGCGATCGGGAACCGAATTGGGAATCGGTGTCAGACCCCTTCTCCCCGCCCATCAGCTGAGGGCCGTAGCATCCCCACTCTTGTCGCTTAGCTTGCTCATCAAGCAGGCGTGAAGCCTCGGCGTAGTGGTCGGCCAGTTGGTAGATCTTTCGCAAGTCCGGTGTCGGCTTGGGCTCTAATCTTCGCCATGGATGTCCCCTCGTCCCCGTCAATAGCGGCCGATGTAGTGGGCGTTGTCATTCTCCAGATCAAGCTGCGTCTCTGCGCCCGACTTCACCGTCACCGGCACGATCCAGTCGGCCCTGCCTGCCTCGCTGGCGAAGAAGAACGTATGAACGTAGTAGTTGCCGGGCTGGAGATTGTCGAACCTGTATTTCGCATCGGCACCGGTCTTTGCGAGTTGCAACGGTGCCGTCCGCAGCCGACCGAGTTGCAAGTGGCTGGCCTTGGCTACGGAGTCGTAGGCCATCGCTGTATCAATGACTTTCACACCGTTGTACTGAAACGCCCCGACCTTCAGAGCCTGCTCGTCGGCCTCTTTGGCATCTGATTCGTGGTAATCCTTCAAGAACGTGTCCGTCTTTGCCTTCTGCCGCGCCTCCTGCGCCCGCGCCCGCCACTTCGCCGCCACGTCCTGCATCGAGGCGACGAACTCGGATGCCGGGATCGTGGCGGGGTACAAAATGATCTCCTGCCCTCGAATCAGATCGGAAGCACCGCTGTTGCGGGTGATCCACATCGACCCGGTGATGCTTCCCGGCTTCTGCTGTTGACGAACGACCGGCGGTGGCGTCTTTGCTGCCTGCTGGTGCTTCACCGCGGCCGCTTCCTTAGCCAACCGTTCGTTCTCAGCACGCAACCGCTTCAGTTCCTGCTGTGTTGCGTCGTCCACGACCTGCTTGGCAGGTCCTGGCGATGCAGGCGCTGCCGCGGCGACAGTGGGAGTTCCTTGCATGTTCGGCGCCGAGGAGTCCGTGGTGTTCTTCGATGCCACAGTGACGGCCGACTGATTCGCGTGTTCCTTGTCGCCCGTGGCCGCCTTGATGGCGATGAGAGCTCCTACGGGGATCACGACCACCGCTACGATCACGATGATCACGATGATCTTCTTGTCGCTCATGTTATCCCAGCCCTTTCCCGCGGAAGTGTCGGGCACCAGTGTACCCGAATGCGCACGATTGTTACGTCTGCTTGTTGACGCGTAACAGCAGGTTCTAACCGTCCTCGGGCGGGAGCAGATATGGGGTCAGAGGGTCAGAGCAGATAAGGGGTCAAGGGGTCGAGGCTGATTTCCGTTGCTGGTCAGGTAACACCGCGGGACGTCACTTCGCCGCCGTCGCCAGGTTGGCCGGCACCCGCACGATCTCGTCCGGACGCGGAAAAGGGGTCACGTCAGGCTCTGTCTCAACCCTGCCATTTCGAGCATTTTCGCAAGCCGACGCAACGAAAATGCGTCCGGAAACGCGAGGTTGCCTCCGGGTGGATTGGTCCCAAACACAGGGTTGAGACAGAGCCGGTCACGTCTGATTCTGCCGAGGTTACTTCGCCGCCGCCGTCGCCAAATTCGCCGGCACCTGCTCGATCGGGTCCGGGTCGGTCAGCCGCTGCTTGATGTTCCGCCCGCTCGCGGCGGCGTCGAGGACCCACATCACGGTCGGCGGATGCGAAGCTTCTTATCGGTGACGACGACGAAGCAACCGATCCACGACTCGATTGTCTCCGTCGCAATGACCTGGCGAAAGCGTTCGATCAGACGCCGGCGGCTCGGATCGTGCAACCGGACGAGCACGATGCCCGGATGCGTGCCCGGCTTGAATCGCCGCAGGTCGGAGAAATCCAAATCCTGCGTGATCAGAACCCGTTGCTCGCGGACGGCGGCCGCAAACACCGTCCGGTCGTCGTGGCCGACGAGCGACTCGCCGCGCACGGTGTGAACATCGTGATGATTCGAAGTCAGCAGGTCGGCCAACTCTTCCGGCACGTTCTCATCGAGCTTGATCTTCATGCCGCTTGAGCTTCATGCGATGGCGGGAAGTTCCGGCAGGGGCAGGTCTTCCTGGGCCGACGCCGCCGCGAACGCGATGGCGGCCTGGACCTGCGGCGCGGTGAGCGTCGGGAAGCTGCGCACGATCTGCTCGACCGAGTCGCCGTCGGCCAGCGACGCGAGCACCGTCCGCAAGGTGACGCGCGTGCCGCGAAAGACCGGCTCGCCGCCGCAAACCGCCGGATCGCGAACGATCAGATCGTGCAGGTCCATATCGGAATCATATCGCATGCCGCAAGATGAATCTCTTCCGCCGCGAGCAACGTAGTCATTTCGATGCCTCCCGGGCGCATTCCAGCCGAGCAAACCCCCTACGCAGCCGTGAAGGTTTCCCAGTCGAGACCGAGTTGACGAACGGCTGATCGAACGGTTCCCAGCTTCAAATCTTTGCCGCCCCAATCGGGCACGACGGTCGAGCGATTCGTCGCCGGGTTCAGCCACTTGCGATGCGAGCCGCCGCCGGTGCGGGGGATTTCGCGGCAGCCAAGCGCCGTGAGCTTGGCGGCGACGTCGCGGTATCTCACGTGGTCTCCACCAACGACTCCGTCCAAATGATTTGCCCGCTGGCCGGGAGTTCGATGCTCTGGGGCAGGGCGCGGCCCTGCTCAGCGTAGAGCTCGAGCACCGCGGCGAGGGCATCCGAGACGTTGGCGTAAGCTTCGTCGAGCGTGTCCCCTTCGGTAAGCAGCTCGGGCAGGACCGGCGATGTGACGGTGAACCCGCCTTCAGGTTGCGGCGAGAAAACGAGCGGGAGCTTTCGAAGCATGGGAAGAATGATAGGGCGCGGCGGGCGAGGGCTCAACCGGAACACGATCGTCCCGCCTCCAGATGCTCTGGAAGAAATCACGGGCCGAAACCCGTGCTACATCACGGGCTGGAAGCCCGTGTCACTACTGTCACTTCGCCGTCGCGAGATT
This sequence comes from Tepidisphaeraceae bacterium, assembly GCA_049679725.1. GTDB lineage: Bacteria > Planctomycetota > Phycisphaerae > Tepidisphaerales > Tepidisphaeraceae > DASYWJ01. The sequence goes on along the minus strand of JBAUGM010000140.1, from coordinate 3,968 downwards.
CGCGGGGACTTGATCGATCGGATCGGGATCGGTCAGCCGCTGCTTGATGTTCCGCCCGCTGGCGGCGGCGTACAGCACCCACATCACGACGGCCGTGAATCCACCGAGGCCGACGAGCGTCAGGATCACCTGCGTCACCAGCGTCGCCGCGTATCCCTCGCGCACCCATTCGGCGAAGTTCCACGGTTGATACGCGCGCCACGGAATCCCCGCGCGCTCGGGGATCAGCCATTGCCACACGGCCGCCCCGAGCAGCAGCACGCAGGACATGGGCAGCAACACCTTCACGCACGCGTAGAGCACCTGGTCGATGCGCGGGCGGGGCAGCGTCCAGCGAATCCACATCTGCACGAAGATGATGGTCATCGCCTTGGCCACGAAGATGCCGGCGCCGATCACGTTGAGCACGAACAATCCGGCCAGGTTCTCGTCGATCGTCCACTTGTTGTAGAAGTAGCCGAGCAGCCCGAACGGGTCGTTCCAGCCGCCGAGAAACAACGCCGCCTGGATCCCGCCGACGACGAACATGGCCGCGTACTCGGCGAAGAAGAAGAACGAGAAGCGCAGGCCGCTGTACTCGGTGTGGAACCCGGCGACGAGCTCCGATTCACTCTCCGGCAGGTCGAAGGGGGCGCGCTTGTTGCTCGCGAGGCTGGCGACGAAGAAGGTGAAGAACGCGAGGAAGACGAACGGGTTGCGGTAGATCAGCCAGGTGTGAATGCCGCCGGACTGAAGGTGCCCGAGCTGCACGAAGTTGAGCGTGCCCGCGGCCATGATGCCGACGATGATCGAGACGCCCAGCGGGATCTCGTAGCTCACCATCTGGCAGGCCTCGCGCATCGCGCCGTAGACCGACCACTTATTGTTGCTCGCCCACCCCGCGAGGATCACGCCCATGATCTCGACCGACAGGATCGCCAATATCCAGAACACGCCCACGCTCAAGCGCGGCTCGAACGTGAAATCGGGACCGAACGGCAGCGCGAGGAACGCCGCGAACGCGGGCGCGAACGCGAGATACGGCGCGAGGCGAAACAGCAGCTTGTCGGCGTCCTTGGGAACCAGGTCTTCCTTGAGGATCAGCTTCGCCCCGTCCGCCAGCGACTGAAGAATCCCGATCGGCCCGACGCGGTTCGGCCCGAGCCGGCTCTGAATGTGCCCGGCGACCTTCCGTTCCCACCAGATGGAAAACATCGCGATGAGCGACACGCCGCCGAGGAAGACGGTGGCGACGATGAGAAAGCTGTAGATGACGGTGACGAGCAGGCTGGGGGTTTCGCCGAACACGAGGCGCTGGAAAAGGGAGGGCAGCGGGGATGCGTCCGCCTGAGCGATGATCGGGATCGACATCGTCGTCATGGTCATCAAAGACTTGCGTTGTATCGGGGGGTAAAAAGGGTGTCAAGAAATCGCGGCGGGCGAGCACGTCGTTCAAGCGGCGCTTTCCAGCAGCGGCGCGTGCATGCGCAGGCAAGGCTGAAACGCGCGGATCGTGCCGGGTGCTGAGGGCCGGGGATCCCAAGTAAACGCAAAGATCGCGAAGGTCGCAAAGAGAAAGCATCTTGGATCTCTTCCTTTGCGAACTTTGTGTTCTTTGCGGTCTTTGCGTGTGCCTTACGGGCAATCGCTCGGGCGAGACGCCCAAGCCACGAGAGTGCAGGCGCCGCGCCCATCAACCGTCACTGCTTCATCAGCGCCTCGACCTCCGCCGCGGCGGCGAAGTCGTTCTCGGTCAGCCCGCCCGCCGAGTGCGTGCTGTAGCGGACCGTGCACTTGTTGTACCCAACTTCCAGGTCGGGGTGATGATCGGCCCGGTGCGCGATCCACGCGATGCCGTTCACGAACGCCATCGTCTCGTAGTAGTTCGCAAACGCGTAGGTCTTGCGGATCGCCTTGCCGGCCAGTTCCCAGCCGGTCAAGGACTTGAGCCGCTTGGCGACGTCTTCCGATTTCAGTGCGGTCGTGGTGGCCATGGGCGCGATACCTCCCGTGAAGCGCGGCATTATACTCTCGTGCCGTGCGATGGGTCATCGGCGACATTCACGGCATGCGCGTGCCGCTCGCGGCGCTGCTGGATGCGGCGCGCGCCCGGGATGTGCAGGCGCGCTTCTACTTCGTCGGTGACTACGTTAACCGCGGGAGCGAGTCGCGGCAGGTGATCGAGCTGCTCCTGACGCTCAAGGACGCAAAGTTCGTCCGCGGCAACCATGACGACGTGTTCGACGCCGTCCTCCACGGCCAGAGCTATACGGGGGAGTCGACCGAAGCCCACCGCCTCGCGGGCTTCCAATGGTTCATGCAGCACGGGCTCGACGCGACATTCATCAGCTACGGCGCCGATATGCTCGACCTGGAGGACGTCCTGCGCCGGCCGAGCCTGCCGGCGCTGCAACGGCTGATCGACCTCGTGCCGCAGGACCACCGGCGGTTCATCCACGATCTGCCGACGGTGATCGAGGACCCGGACCTGTTCGTCGCGCACGCGAAGTGGGACCCCGACAGCCCCGCCGATTCCATCGCCTCGCGCGCAGGGTCGAGCGACAAGGCGCGCTACATGCTGCTCTGGGGCCGGTTCACCGCCGACGAGATCGCGCGGAAGAAGCGCTGGCGCCGCCGCGGGTTCTTCGGGCACACGCCGATCGAGAACTATGCATCGGATGACGACGAGGAGTTCCTCCCGATCGTCCAGGGCGACATCGTCCTGCTCGACACCGGCGCGGCCCTGGGCCCGACGGGAAGGCTGACCGCCTTCTGCGCCGAAACCGACGAAATCGTCCAGGCGGATCGAGCGGGCGGGATCATCCCCGCCGCCGGGCGCAAATAGTCGCTGCCCCCGGCCGCGCGAGCGGGTACACTCGTTTCTTCCGCTGGAGACCGCACCCATGGCCAAAGCCAACGTCGACCCATCCGAGCTCCGCCGCTTCGCGCAGGACCTCAACCGTTTCAACACCGAGCTGCAGAGCCTGATGGGCGGCCTGCACGCGCGGATGCGCGGCCTGGAGTCGACCTGGCGCGACCAGGAGCAGCGCAAGTTCGCCGATGCGTTCGAGGCGACGGTGAAGAACCTCGGCGGGTTCCTCGAGCAGTCGCACCAGCACGTGTCGTTTTTGGCGAAGAAGGCGACGTTGATCGAAGACTATTTGAAGCAGAGATGACAAGCCCGTGACAAACTCCAAACGGCAAATTCCAAATCCCAAACAAATGGCAACCGACAAAGAGGACAAAACAGAGGAGCCGCCGTTTGCCGTTTTGGCTTTTGCCGTTTGTTTGGAGTTTGGGATTTGAGATTTGGAGTTTCTCAGCATGGCTGAGGTAGCCCGTGTTCACAACCTCGAAGCGCTGAAGCACTTCAAGCACGCGCTGTGGAAGTTCCAGGAGATCGCCAACGTCGCGCTGACCGATGCGGAGTCGGACATGCAGCGCACGAGCATCTGGCTGGAGACGGAGCAGCGGACGTACTGGATCGCCGAGCAGCGCAAGCGCCACGAAGCGGTCGAGAAGGCCAAGGCCGCCGTGCGCGAGAAGCAGTTGTACAAGGACGCGACGGGCTACCGCTCGTCGGCCGTCGACGAGGTGAAGATCCTGCAGGCCGCGCAGCGCCGGCTGGCGGAGGCGGAGCAGAAGGTGCTGGCGGTGAGGAAGTACATCCCGAAGATGCAGAAGGAGACGCAGACCTACCGCGGGGGCGTGCAGCGGTTCGCGTCGACCGTGCAGAGCGACCTGCCGGTGGCGGTGAGCAAGCTCGAGCAGATGCTGGCGACGCTGGAGGCGTACGTGTCGCTCGGCTCGGGCGGTCCGCCGGAGCTGGCGACGAGCAGCGCCGACTTCGGGCGCGGCGGCAGCGCGGAGCCCAGCGGCGGGATGACGCGCCCGGAAGGGGCGGAAGGTCCGCCGGCGCCATTCCCACAGGGTCCCGCGAACTTCCCGAAGTTCGACGCGCCGAAGGTGGCACTGACGTACGTAGAACA
>JBAUGM010000139.1:0-23521 GCA_049679725.1 Tepidisphaeraceae bacterium | reverse complement strand
GTCGATGGGGATGGGCGGTGCATCGTCGACGACCGACGGGCGCGTCGCCGGCGTGATCTTGATGCCGGCCTTCTCGAGCAGCTCGCGGCCCTGCCCGGCCTGGAGGAGCAAAACGTTCTGGCCGGCGCCAACGCCTTGTTTGATCTCCGCGTGCGTGTCGTTCACGGCGCCGATCTGCACCTTCACCGGCTTGTGGCGATCGCCTTCACGCATGAAGACGTAGCTGTCGGTCCCGGCGGAGTAGATCGCCGCGAGCGGGACGGCCAGCGCGCTGTTGATGCGGTCAACGTAGATCTTGCACTCGACGGTGACGCCCGGCTTCAGGCCCGGCGGGGTGGTGTCGAGCGTGACGTCGACGGGATACTCCTTCGCGTCCGGGTTAAACCACCGCCCCCCGCTGTCGGCCATCACGCTGATGTTCGAGACCCAGCCCCCGACGGGGTTGGGGAGGCCGGCGATCTTGAGCTGGGCGCGCATCGGCTTCTGCGGGTCGACGCGAAGCTTGTTGACCTGCTGCTCCTGGATGCGCGCGACCGCCTTCATCGAGCTGGTGTCAGGGAGGCGGATGAGCGTCTCCTGGAAGCGAACGTTGGCGCCCGCCTGGATGGGCGTATCGCGCCGGCCCCACCCGCCGCTGGAGCCGTAGACGACCAGGCCGTCGCTGGGCGCCTTGATCGTGGCGGCCGCGAGCTGTGCCTGAAGGTTTTCGAACTGCCGCCGCCGCAGCCCCAGCCCCTGCTCCTTCGCCTGGAAGTCCGCCTGCTTCTGCGCGAGGTTGCTCATGTTCTCGCGCTGCACGCGGGTGAGCTTCTTCTCCGCCTGGGCAACCTTGTTCTTGCGGTCGGTCGATTCCTTCTCGTAGGTGTACTTCTCGAGCACCATCAGGTCGGTCTCGATGTTCGCCAGCTGGTTCTGCTCCTTGATCAGGTTGATCTCGGCCGTCTTGACGTCGGAGGCGTTGACGAACCCCTTGCTGAACAGCGATTGCTGCTGCGCGAGGTCCTGCTCCTTGGTCTTGACGGCAATGCGCGCCATCTCCACGTCGCGCTTCGAGGACGCAAGGAGCTTGGGGTAGGTGCCGGCGGTGTACTCTTCCATGTCGAGCCGCGCCAGGACGAGCTCGACGTTGGAGGCTTCGAGGTTGGCGACGTTCGTGCTCTCCTGGATGTCCTTGGCCTCGCGCGCGGTGAGCAGATCGGCCTCGGACTTCTGCACGTCGAGGGTGGCCTGCTCCAGCTTGGTGTTGAGGTCGGACGTCTCGATGACGGCGATGATGTCGCCCTTCTTGACGGTCGTTCCTTCCTTCACGATGGACTGGATGACGGACTGGCCTTCGACGGGGACGACGATTTCCTGGTTGCTCACGGCCTGGAGCTCGCCGTCCTTCGTGACGGTGACCTCCATCGGCATCGGGCTGATCGTGTAATAGGCGGTGGAGGACCCGGCGCCGGCGTCGTCCGAGCGCGCGATGGCAAACCACGCCGCCGCCACCGCGACGAGCGAAACCAGCGCTACGATGACCCACGTCATCCAGCGACGCGCTGGCAGAGGCTGAGAAATAGCGATCGAACTCATGTTTGTTAACGACTTACAAGAAGGGGCAGTCCAGCCAGCTGACTAGAGACGATTGTAGCGTGGAAAAGTCGTGTGTGCCGCACCGCTCGCCCGGAAAATTGTGCCGGATGCCCAGTGGCGTGGGCGCCTCGCCCATGCCACTTGTACTACCCGCCCCGCTGTGCCCCGTTCAAACGGGCGTCATCTTTTGACATAGGGCTGCGACGGTCCAGCACATGCCCGACGGCCCCGGCGGTGGGGTCGACCCGCAGGGTGCCGGTGTCGCGCAAGAATTGCAGGATGGCGATCTGCAGCCGGGCGCGGGCGTCGTCGTAGTCGTTCTGGGCACGGGTCAGGTCGTTCAAGGCATCGACGACGTTACGCGAGTCACGGCTGCCCAGGCGAAGCAGCTCGTTCGCGTTCTCCAGCCGCCGCTGGGCCAGCTCGATGCTGCCGCGGGCGATTTCGAGAGAAATCTGCGCCGATCGGATGCTCCGCAGGCGCTGGCGGGCGTCGAGGGCGACGGAGTCCTTCAGTTCCTCGTACGACCGCTGCGCCTGCTGCAATCGAATCAACGATCGTCGATAGGAATTGCGCTCGGCGACGCGATCGAGCGGGAGGTCGAGTTCAAACCCCGCGCCCCACTCCCAGGTCCTCCGGTTCAAGCGGACGGCCGGCGAGTCCTCGGGATTGCCGATGCGCGTGTTGGCGGCGAAGTCGAGATCCGGGAGCAGCCCGTTCTTCGCGTTGCTCACGCCGCGCTGCGCGTCTTCGATCTGATCGTAGGCGGTCTTGAGGTCCAGGCGGTACGCGTAGGCAAGCTCAATCGCCTGGTCGTCGGCGTACTGCGGAATGACAACTTCCAACTCGCGCGGGATGACCTCCAGTTCCGTCTCGATCGGCATGCCGAGCGTCAGCTTGAACCGGTCAACCGCGTTCAGATAGTTGTCCTGCGCATTGACGAGGTCGTTCTCCGACCGGTACTGCTGCTGGAGCGATCGCTGCACTTCGGTGAACGGCGCGCGACCGGCAGCGAAGAGGGCCTGCGTCTTCTCGGTGAGCGCGCGGTTGCTCTCCAGGCTCTGCAGCGTGTTCACGATCCGCTGCTGCTGCGTGAGCAGGCTGAAGTACGAGCTGGCGATCGTGACGACGAAGTCGCGGCGGAAATCTTCGAAGCCGCGGATCTCGTAGATGAGCTGGCGCTCGCTGCTGATGAGCCCTTCGAGGTTGATCATGCCCGCGCCGCGGAGGAGGGGGATGGCGGCCGTCAGCGCCAGCGCCGCGCTCTCGCCTTCCTGCACGTTGCCGTTCACGGCCTGAACGAAATCGACCAATCCCTGCGCGACGATCTCGCCGCCGTAGGGGAGTTGTTGTCGGACGCCGACGGCGTTGGCGATGGTGAGGGCGGCCTCGTAGTTGGCGTCCTCGCCGCCGCCCGTGACGCGCGGGGCCGTGCGCGCGAAGAAGCGCGGCTCGAAGAGGTGACGCTCCAGCGTCACGCCCAGCGCCGCCTGGTAGACGTTCTCCATCTGGTCCTGGTAGACGCGGCTGTTCTGCACGCCGTACGCCAGCGCGCGGAACAGGTCGAACCGGACCGGCGCACTCCCCGGCGCGGGCGGGCCGAGGCGCAGGCGCTCCATCCCGCCCAGACCACCGATCTGAATCATGATGGGCGGCCCACCCTCGAACCCGCGCGGGAAGATCATGTCCGGCCCGAGTGTTTCCCACGTGAGCTCAACCGACGACGGCTCGATCGGCGACGTCGTGGGCGGCGGGATGGGCGTGGCGGGAATCTTGACGTACGCGTCCGGACCCGGCTTGTCCGGCACCGTCGCTTCCGCGACCGTTTCCGGCACGTACCCCAGCGTCTGCTCTTTCCGGCCCTGCAGGATGTCCTGCACCTGCCGGTCAGCCTGCCGCTTGTACGCCTCGGGGCTACAGGCCGTGAGCAGTGTCGCGGCCGCGAAAATCGTGCAAATCAGCTTCTTCACGGGAGGGCGGGAGTGTAGCAGAGGAGTTGCCGATTTGCGATTTGCGATTGCCGATTGAAAGGCGTCATGACGGAGTTGAGTCGGACTGGGCAAGGGGTAGACGGGCTGACCGCGTGGAGGGTCGCACCGATCCTCACACCTCGCGCCGAGCCGAGCACGTCATGCGAAAATATGCTCGCGTCCCCTTTTCCGCGCCCCCCTTTTCCGCGCCCTTTTCCGCGCCCGTCCCCTTTTCCGCGCCTTTTCCGCGCCCATCAATCACCCAAGGTACGCCGCTTTTATTGCCGCGCCTTCATCCACAGCTTTTGGTCATAGCTCCATGACACGGCAATGGATTTGCACAACAATGCCGTTGGTCGAAGCATCGCTTGCAATATCACCGGCCCCGGACGCTTGCAGCTTATTCAGGCAGAGCTGAATCTTGCCGCCTACGACGGACGGCTGTGGATCATTGACAACGCAAGCAGCCTCGTCATCCGATCCGATGGGAAGAGGATTTTCGTTCCGTGATGAATCGAAATTCGCAGGACGAACAAGCGTTGGACTATGCTGCGCCAAGGACAACGGTGCCAGCCAAGCAACGGCGGTGGTCGCTGCTGTTTCTGATTCTCGTGCTTCTCGCGATCCCGTTCTTATGCATCGCGTGGGCGTTGCTTTCTCCACTGCTTCTTCGAGACTTCTAATCGGAATCGGAAAGGGGGTCGGAATCGAACCGCGTCCCCTTTTTCGAACCTGGGCAAAGGGTAGATGGGCGAGCTCCGCGAAACCGTGGACGGTGTCCTTCCGAGGGGAGCGGTAGCGACACGAGGAATCTCGTGGTAGCGATGCGTCACTTACTCCGAGATCCCTCGGGTCAAAACCGCTCCCGCTCGGGATAACAGTCTAGGCTCGGCTACTATTCGTGCACCTTCAGTCAGTTGTTCGTATTCGCCCCGCTCAACTCGCGCACCGTCCAGGCCTCCTGGCGGTCTTCGTACTTCGCCCGGAGCTTCGCGACGTCGGCCGGCTGAACCGGATCGCCATCGTGTTCCCACTCGCGGCGGACGTACGTGAGCGCGTTGGCGATCTCAAGGTCGCTCAACGTTCGCAGGTGCGGCATGTCCAGTTCCCACGTCTGGCCGTTCACGTCGACCGGCCCGCGCAGGCCGTGCAGGACGATCTTGATCAGCCGCTCCTGCGAACCCAGCACCCACTCGGAATCGACCAGCGACGGCGCGAGCCCCGCCTGGCCCATGCCGTCGGGCTTGTGACATTGGCCGCAGACGCTCGCGTACGTGATCCGGCCGGCTTCGAAACGCTCCTGTTCGACGTCCGACAGCGTCTTGCGCGTCGTCGTGTTCGTCCGCTTGCCCGGCCAGGTGAGCACGTTCATGACGCGCGGCGTGCGCTCGCGGATGTTGGCCTGCTCGGAGGCCGCCAGCACGTCGAGCGACGATGGCCGCGTCGTCAGCTTCACCGGTTTGCGCACCGGCTTCTTCGGATCGATCGGCGGGAAGCTGTCGACCATCGCCAACTGCCGCCACGCTAACTGCGGCGACGTCTCCCGCGCGATCAGGTCGGTCAGCCCCATCACGCGCTGGGGATCGGCCTCGGCGACGACGCACTTCGTCAGCGCGGCGAGCATCGCGTCGCGCCCCGGACCCTTCTGCGCCCAGCGCGGATCGCGGATGAGCAACTGAAGAAACTCGAACTCGCGACCCTTCAGCCCGCTGATCGCCGCGTCGCGCACGTACTGGTTGTCCGCGGCCGCCGTGACGACCTCGACCAGCGCAAGCTCCGCCTCCGGCGTCGGCGCCGCGCTGACGCTCAGCGCGAACTGCAGCCGCACGTCCGGGTCGCCGTCGGCGGCAAGCTTCAGCACCGCCTCGCGCACGCGGACATCGTCCGCCATGAACGGCTCGCTCAACCGGATGGCGGCGGCGCGATTCTTGCCCGCGAGGTCTGCCAGCGCCGCAAGCAGCACGTCGGCGTCACGCTTTTCGATGCCCTCCAGCGTCCACAGTGCGTGCAGTCGGCCGAGCGGCGCTTCGCCTTCCATCGCCAGCGCGCGAAGCGGTTCGACGGTCGCGGGGTCGCGACGCTCGACAAGCAGCCGCTGCGCGGTGTCGCGCACCCAGCCGTTGCGATGCGAGAGATGGCCAACGAGTTCGAGGTTCGTCGCCGTCGCGAGGTTCGGGCCCTTCGGCGTCGGACCGTTGTCCGGCACGATGCGGTAGATCCGGCCGGTGTTGCCGATGTACTTGCCCATTTCGCGCACGGCGTACTGCTCGCGCAGGTACGGCGTGACGTACTGCTTGTGCTGGATCAGGCCGTGGTGCATGTCCACGACGTAGAGCGCGCCTTCGGGTCCCGTGTAGAGGTTGACCGGGCGGAAGCGCTCGTACGTGGAGGTGAGGAACTCGTCCTTCTCCTTCTCGTACGCGTTGTCGCCGATGATCTTTCCGCCCGACTCCGCGAGCACGCTGCGGCGGACGAAGTTGGCGGTGACCTCGCCGACGAACACGTTGCCGTCGTACTCCTCTGGGAACAACCCGCCGCGATAGACCACCGGCCCGCACGCGCCGGTGAACTTCCACAGCCGCTGGTTTTCCGGGCGCAGCACGCCCTCGCGATAGCCGCGATTCACCGCCGTCGCGTGCGCGGGCCAGGTGGTCTGATCAGGATCGAAGTCCACGTTCACCCCCCCGGGGCGAAAGTGCGGATTGCGGAGAAGGTAGTGCGGCGCGACGAGGTTGCCGCGCAGGTAACTGCTGTTGGAGTTGATGAAGATGCGCCCGGAATCATCCTGCGAGATGCCCCACTGTCCGGCGTCGACCACTTCGTCCAGCGCCCACTTCTTCTCGATGAAGCGAAGGCGGAAGTTGTAGTTGGCGCTGTAGACCCAGTTGTCCAGCCCGTACATCAACCCGTTGGGCTGGTGCTCCGGGTTGCCGCGGATGCCGTAGTCTTGCGCGATCGAGCGGCGCTCGTCGCTCTTGCCGTCGTTGTTCGTGTCACGGCAGAACCAGAGGTTGGGCGGAACCGCGACGAACGCCCCGTCGCGCGCCAGCCCGATCGCGCGCGGCAGGACCAGGCCGTCCCAGAAAATCGTGCTCTTGTCCATCCGCCCGTCGCCGTCGACGTCTTCCAGCACCGACACGCGCCCCAGCGGCCGGCGCTCACCGGCGGCGTCGACGTCGGGCGTCATATAGCTGCGCATCTCGACGACCCAGATCCGCCCGTCCGGCGCGAACGCCATCGCGACCGGGTGCTGCACCAGCGGCTCCTCCGCGACCACCTCGATGCGAAAGCCGGGCGGGAGCTTGAAGGTTTTGATCGTTTCGTCGGCGGTGAGCAACGGGACGGGCTGGGTCGTGGGCTGCGTCGATTGCGTCGCGGCGACAACAGACTTGGCGACCGGCTGTGTCGCCGTCGGTCGCAGGGCCGGGCGCTTCACGGTTTTCCTCGGCGTGACCACGCGCGCCGTCGGCGGCTCGGTGAACGGACTGCGGTCCGACGCGCATGCCAGCGCCACGATCGTCAGCAAAGGCACACAGATCACCAATCCAGTCCGAATCATGCCAACCTTTCCGCCAGTGCAGCACCTCAACCCTTCGCATGGTACAAGAAGACCCGCGGCCCGTTGAGGGCGCGCCCGACTCCCTCTTCCCGGTACGCCGGGGAGAGGGAGGATGGTTTCCGACCAATTGTCATCGTCACAGGAAGGGTCGAATGCGGCGGACTACCTTCACCGTTCTTTTTGTCGTGACTTTGCTAACGCTGAATGTACAAACGCGCGCCGATTCCGTCGTGGCGAACCTCGCGTTGAACGGCGGGGATGTCCCGCGGCGCAATGCGCCCGTTGCTGCGACGCTTCCAACGAATATCGATCCGGGCAACGGCGCCACGTGGAAACTGATCGTGCCCGGCGCGTTCGGTCCGGCCATCCCCGCCCAAATCGAGAGGACCGGAACATCCACCATCCTCCGCTGGATCGAGCCGGAACTTCTGCCGGGCCAGGTGAAGACGTACCAGCTCGTCGCCTCTGAGAACCCGCCCGCAGGCGGATTCCGCTTCGTCGACGGCGACGGCTGGCGCGATTTGGCGTTCGACGCCAAAGGGTTCTGGCGGCACATGAACAAGTACGACCCCGCCGACCACGCCTCAACGTTCAAGCCGTTCCACCACGTCTACGGGCTGCACGATGAAGGGTTCATCACCAACGGCCCCGGCAGCGAAGAGTGGGGAGCCAAGGGCGAGGGCATTCGCTTTCCCCACCACCGCGGGCTGTTCTTCGGATACAGCAAGACCCCCTACGGCGACTTCTGGCACGGCTCGAACGGCGTCTCGCAGCGGCACGTGAAATACGACCCATCACGCGAGTTCGCCGGCCCGGTCGTCGCGCGCGAAGCGGGCATCTGCGAATGGGTCGCGAAGGACGGCAAGCCGGTCATCCGCGACACGCGCGAGGTGACCGCGTGGCGCATCAGCGACGACGGAATCGTCCTCGACTTTGACGTCACCCTCGAATCGCTCACCGGCGAAGCGATCCCGCTCGGCGGCGATCCGCAGCACGCAGGCTTCCACTTCCGCGCCGCCAATGAAGTCGGCCAGGCGCCCGCGACCCAACCCGGCGCAACTCCCACGACCCGCCGTGGCACCGGCGGCGGAAACGCGATCTATACCCGCCCCGCCGGCGCGGTCGCCAAGGGCAACGACGTCTGGGCCGAATGCCCGTGGGTCAACTGCGCGTTCACGATCAAGGGCAATCCCTACAGCGTGAGCGAGATGAGCAGTCCGACGAACCCGCAGCCGACCGTCTACTCCACCCGCCCCTACGGCCGATTCGGCGCGTTCTTCGACGGCCAACAGGTCGCGCCCGACAAGCCGCTGAAGCTGAAGTACCGCTTCATCATCCGCGACGGCAGCACGACGCCGGACGCGAAGCAGTTGGACGCGGAGTATCAGGACTTCGTGACGCCGGTGAACGTGACCGTCGCGAAGTAGCGCTCTGACTCCCTCTCACCGGTACTCCGGGGAGAGGGCTGGGGAGAGGGGCGAGCGGCGTGGAGCGAGGAGAACCGATCGGGTTCCCGACTCGCGCCGATTGAATTAATCCAACGACGCTCGACGTCGAGCGCACCTCACCTCCCCTGCCCCTTCCCCCGAGTACGTGGGAGAGGGAGCGCGTCTCACGCGATCAGCAGCGACATGAACTCATCCGCCGCCGTCGCGTCGAGCGCGGCGGGATCTTCGAACGCCTTCGCGATCCGCGCCGTTCGCTCAGCGTCGAAGCGCGTCGACAGCGCATTCCTGAACTTCTCCCATAGCAACGGGATCGACTCCGCCCGGCGCCGCCGGTGGCCGATCGGATATTCAACTTCGACGCGCTCGGTTGACGTCCCGTCCTCGAAGAACACCTGCACCGCGTTCGCGATCGACCGCTTGTCCGGATCAAGGTACTCGGCCGAGTAGCGCGGCAGCTCGACCACCTGCATCCGCTGCCGCAGCGCGTCGATGCGCGGGTCGCGCGCCGCCTCGTCCTCGTAGTGCTCCGCCGTCAGCGTGCCGTGGATGAGCGGCACCGAGACCATGTACTGGATGCAGTGGTCCCGGTCGGCGGGATTGTTCAGCGGCCCGGTCTTGTCGATGATCCGCACCGCCGGCTCCTGCGTCTCGATCACGATCCGCTCGATCTGCTGCAACCGATCCTTCACTCGCGGGTGAAGCTGCACCGCGCACTCCACGGCCGTCTGCGCGTGGAACTCGGCGGGGAACGACACCTTGAACAGCACGTGCTCCATCACGTAGCTGCCCAGCGGCCGGGCCATCGCGAAGCGCTGGCCCTTGAACAGCACGTCATAAAAGCCCCACTTCGGGGCGCTCAGCGCCGTCGGATAGCCCATCTCGCCCGTCAGCGCGATCAGCGCGTGTCGTACGGCCCGGCTGGTCGCATCCCCAGCCGCCCAGCTCTTGCGCGAGCCGGTGTTCGGCGCGTGGCGGTACGCGCGCAGCGCCCCGCCGTCGAGGAAGGCGTTGCTGATCGCGTTGATCACCTGCTCGCGCGTGCAGGGGGGGCCGCCGAGCATCGCGGTGGCGACGGCGGTGCTCGCGACGCGCACGAGTAGCACGTGATCGAGGCCGACGCGGTTGAACGCGTTCTGCAGCGCGATAACGCCCTGGATCTCATGGGCCTTGATCATCGCGGTGAGGAGATCTCTCACCACGAGCTTGCGCTCACGGCTGCGATTCAGATAGTCCGCGCACGCGAGGATCGCGCCGAGGTTGTCGGACGGGTGACCCCACTCGGCCGCCAGCCACGTGTCGTTGTAGTCGAGCCAGCGGACGAGCGCGCCGATGTTGAACGCGCCCTGCACCGGATCGAGCTGGTACGCCGTCCCCGGCACGCGCACGCCGCCCCCCGAGTTCATCTCCGCCCCCGGCACGACGGGGCCGAGGAGCTTCGTGCATGCGGGGAAGTTCAGCGCGAGCATCATGCAGCCGACGCTGTCCATCAGGCACAGGCGGGCGGTGTCATACGCCTCGCGGCTTTCGATCCCGAGCGAGAGGACGTAATCGGCGATCTCGACGAGGAGCGGATCGGGCTCGGGACGCCCGACGCTGGAATAGTCGGTCATGATGTTGCTATCATCCTCACCACAACAGACGAGGCAATCACATGGCAGCGGCCACGCTCAAATTGGGAAAGCAGAAGTTCGTCGTCATTCCCGAAGGGGAGTACCGCCAACTGAAGGCAAAGGCGACGGGTAATGCCAAGGCGCCGAAGTCGAAGCGACGGATGACGAAGCAGGATCGCGGCGACGTTGCGGAAGCCAAGCGGCGGCTGGCGGAACCGGGGCGAATTCCACTGGACCAACTCACGCGCGAACTGGGACTGGATCCGGCATCTTTCAGGAAGTGACCGCGCGTGTATCAAGTCACCGTCGGCGAATCGATTCGGCGTTCGCTCCGGAAGCTATCCGTCAAGTTGCGGGAGCGCCTGCTTCGCGCGGTATACGAGCTCGAAGCGGGTCCACGTCCACCGGGTTGCACGAAGCTGACGGGTCAGCACGATCTTTATCGCATCCGCGTGGGCGACTACAGAATCGTCTATCGGGTTAACGACGAACGCCAACTAATAGAGATTGTCATCATCGCCCACCGCCGCGAGGTTTATCGCGACCTCTGACGCGCGCCTACCGCTTTTCGATCGGCACGAACTCTTTTGGCTCCGGCCCGACGTACTCCGCCGCGGGGCGGATGATCCTGTTCTCGGCGCGCTGCTCGATCACGTGCGCCGCCCACCCCGCCGTTCGCGCGATGAGGAACAGCGGCGTGAACATCGCCGTCGGCACGCCGAGCACGCGATACGTCACCGCGGCGTAGAAATCGAGGTTGGGGAAGAGCTTCTTCTCCCGCATCATCACCTGCTCGATCCGCTCGGCCACCGCGAAGAGGTTCTGCTGCCCCGCCGTGTCGCACAGCAGTCTGGCCTGCGCCTTCATGATGTCCGAGCGCGGGTCGACGATGGCGTAAACCGGATGGCCGAAGCCGAGGAGTTTTTCCTTGCGCCCCAGCGCGTCGAGGACGCCGCGCTCGGCGTCGTCGGGCGTCTTGAAGCGGTCGATGAGCGCCATCGCCCCTTCGTTCGCGCCGCCGTGGAGCGGGCCGCTGAGGGCGCCGATGGCGCCGGTGAGGGCGGCGTACATGTCGGCGCCGGTCGAGGTGATCTGTCGCGCGGCGAACGTCGAGGCGTTGAACTCGTGCTCGGCGTAGAGGATGAACGTCACGTCCAGCGCCTGCCGCTGCAGCTCGCTCGGCGGCTTCCCGTACAGCAGCGTGAGGAAATGGCCGGCGACGGTTGGGTCGGTGACGCGCGTGTCGATGCGGTCGCCGCCGCGGTGGAAGTGGTGCCAGTAGAGCAGCATCGACGGGAACTGCCCGAGCAATCGCTCGCAGATCGCGCGCTGCTGCTTCTGCGGATCGGTTTCCGGCTCCAGGCAGCCGAGGATCGAGCAGCCCGTGCGCATCACGTCCATCGGGTGCGACGAGCCGGGCAGGTCGACCAGCGCCCGCTTCAACTGCTCGGGCAGCGCGCGGTGGTTGACGACCCGACGGTTGAAGTCGTCGAGCTGCGGGCGCGTCGGGAGATCTTCGTGAAGCAGGAGATATGCAACCTCGCCGTAGGTCGAGCGCGCGGCGAGGTCGTGAATGTCGTAGCCGCGGTAGAAGAGCCCCTTGCCCTCCCGGCCGACGGCGGAGATGGCCGTGCGACCCGCGACGATCCCGGACAACGCGACGCTCTTCTTTCCTTCGGCCATGCGTCCGCTCCTGATCAACCGAATTGCCCACGAATCGCACGAACCTTCACGAATCAAATCGAGTTCGTTCGCTCTTCATTCGTGTCCATTCGTGTGATTCGTGGCTCAACTCTTTTCTTTGAACAGCTCGTCGAGCTTCTTCTCGTACGCGTGGTAATGCAGCGTCTCATAAAGCTGATCGCGCGTCTGCATCATCGGAATCAGCTCCTTTTGCGTTCGCGCCAACCGAAGCTGCTGGTACGCGAGTTGGGTCGCGGCGCTCATCATGCGGAACGCGGTCAGCGGATAGAGCACGAGGTCGACGCCCGCGTCGCGCATCTCATCGAGCGTGAAGAGCGGCGTCTTGCCGAACTCCGTCAGGTTCGCCAGCACGGGCACGGGCACCGACGACGTGAACCGCCGGTACTCGTCGAGGCCCGTCAGTGCCTCCGCGAAGATCATGTCGGCGCCGGCGTCGGCGTATCGATTCGCGCGCGCGATGGCCGCGTCCAGCCCTTCAACCGCGTGCGCGTCCGTTCGCGCCATGATGACGAATGACTCATCCGTCCGCGCGTCGACGGCCGCCTTGACGCGATCGACCATCTCCCCCGCTTCCACGAGCTGCTTCCCCGGCCGATGCCCGCAGCGCTTCGCCTGCACCTGGTCTTCGAGGTGAATCCCCGCCACGCCCGCCGCCGTCATGTCGCGCACGGTCCGCGCGATGCTGAACGCCCCGCCGAAGCCGGTGTCGGCGTCGACCAGCAGCGGCACGTCTGTCACCCGCGTGATCCGGCGGGCATCTTCGAGCACGTCGTTGAGCGTGGTGATCCCCAGGTCCGGCATCGCGAAGCTCGCGTTCGCGACGCCCGCGCCGGAGAGGTAGATCGCCTTGAACCCCGCCTGCTCGGCCAGCAGCGCGCAGTACGCATTGATCGTGCCGACGACCTGGAGCGGTCGCTCCGCGTCGATGGCGCTGCGCAGGCGAAGACCGGCAGAATCGGTCGGCATGGCATAATGTTACCGGATAACAGCGTTCAGCTCGAACGGTCCCCGTGCGGGAAGATGGTCTGACCCGCGCACATGAAGTGCGAGCGCTAATCCAGGAGGGCGACGAAGTTTTCGATGGTCATTCCCGCATCTCGAATGAGACCACGTAAAAGGCCGCGATCGAGCTCGCGGTGATCCGGACGCTCGCCGAGCCTCACGACCGCTCACCACCGGCAGTTGAGGCATTCGCTTCCCCCCTCAGATGTTCAGCAGTTCGACATCGGCGACAGCGCCCGGCCGCTCCGTCTTGTCCTGCTCCGTCTCCAGCCAAGCTTCAATCGCTTCACGGACGTGGGCAATCGCTTCCTCGCGCGTCGCGCCCTGCGACCAGCAGCCGCGCAGCGCTGGAACGTGCGCCACGAAACCCCGATCTTCGCCTGGCTCAATGACCACCTTCAGCTTCATATGGGCCTCTCGTACGTCCTCGATCATGTTACAGCGCCAACGCCGTCCCGGAAATCGCGCGATCAGGCGCGACGGGTTGCACCTCGAACCGGCCCCAGACGGGCAGGTGATCGGAGCCCCGCGACGTCGTCGCGATCGCCCCCGCCGACGTTCGGACGTTCCGCGCGTAGATGCGGTCGAGGCGGGCCCGAACGAAGCCGGAGCGGAAGGTCGATCCGGTCGTGTTGACGGGCGTGAAACCGCATTCCGCCAGCGCGCGGTCCACCCGCCGGACGTGCATCCCGTTGCTGACGAACCGGTACAAGCTCCCCGAGCAGTTGAAATCGCCCGCGACGACGACGGCGTCATTCCCGCCGTCGCGCAGACGCTCGGCCAGCCGCCGCGTCTGCACCGCGTTGCCGTCGCGCCAGGCGAGGAACGACGGCTCGTGGTCGGTGTTGACGATGAGGACGCTCCGCCCGTCCACGTTCACCCGCGCCGCCAGCGCCGCGCGCCGCTTCGCCCCGCCGTCGTCGAGCAGCCAGACGTCCACGCGCTCGATCGGGAACCGGCTGGCAATCACCTGCGATTCCCATTGGCGCGAGTCGTTCCGTTCGCGATTCAACGGGATCAACGCGACGTGCCACCGGCCGGGCGGGAGGACGTTCGCGAAGTCGGCGCCTTCGTCATCGTCTGCCGGGACGTACGGAAACTCCTGCAGGCACCAGACCGTCACCTGATCGAGTTCCGCGAGATCGCGGCGAATCGCGTCGCGCTTGCGAAGGCCGTGGACGTTGTACGTTCCGACGGTGAGCGAGTCGGCGTGTGCCGAAGGTTCGTCGGCGTGAGCGGTGATCTTGATCGGCCCGTGCGCCGGCGCAAGCGCCTCCTGCCCGGTCGCGCAGCCAAGACAGCAGAGCATCGTGGCAATGACGGTGATGATCAGGCGAACCTCGATCACCCTCATCGCGATTGTCCTCCTGAACTCAGGATGACAACCTCGCGGCTCCATTCGTAGCCGGTCCGGGGCGGGTGGTCGGCATGCGTCGCATGACCTGTTCGCCGCCGGCCGGATCGAAGAACTCCACATGACCGTCGCCAAAGAGGATGTTCATGCCGTCGCCGTCGTGATTGCTCAGCGGCTCGCAGGCGATGGGCACGTCGTCCGGCTGCGGCAGCGTCAGGCCGCGGCCGTGGTAGACGTAGGAGCAGTGCCGGCCGACGCGCAGGCGATCGATCTGCTCGGCGGGCGTGGCGCCTTGTGCTTTCTCGTCGTTGCTCGAGGGGCAACAGAAGACCTCGGATGTCATGTCCAGGTGCAAAAGAAGATCGTACATCGAATCCGGCAGCCGGCCGTCGTTCTTCTGCGAGTTGAGGAGCATCGCCAGCCCGATCTGCTTCAAATTGCTGGCGCACTTGACGCGGTTGGCGGTTTCGCGCGAGCGGTATTCGAACATCGGCCTCTCGCTGCGCGCCAGCCACGCGGTCTGGTGTCCGACGCCGGTGGCGCCGATGCCCGCGACGAACATGAGCAGCACGATCGCGACGATCGCGATCGTCCAACGCGCGTGCCAAGGTTCCGTGGGGTCGGTTGCTCGCCGCAGCCAGCGAGCGAAGGCGTGGCCGAGTGACAGCGTGGCGACGAGACAGGTGATCGCCGTGGCGACGCCGACCGGGTTGACGCGCACGTTTGGGATCACGCGCATCAGATACGACGCCCAGCCGAGCGAAAGATTCCAGAGAACGATGAGCGGCTGGGGCACGACGACCGTCGCCACAAGTAGCAACACAATGACTGCGATGGTCCAGCGGAACCCCCGGCTCATCGCGCCGCTCCGACAACGGTGAGGCTCGCCTCGATCTCCGCATCAATCATCGATCGAATTTCGCCGTCGCTCATCAGCACGAGCCGTCCCGCGTGGAAGACAGTCGGCTCGTACGCGACCGGATCGGCGCCGACACCGGCTTTCCGCCCCGGCAGATACTCATAGCGGGCACGCGACACGTCCGGTGTCTCCCACACCTGCGTCGGGATGGCGGGATCCTGGTCATCCGCCGGGAACGCTCCGCCGTGGGCTGCGGCGTAGCCCCACAGCGCCGCCTTCAGCAACGCCAGCCGCTCGCGCCGTATCGGTTCGGTGATCGTGCGGTCCTTCCCGTCGCGTTTCACCAGCTTGTACGTCGCCTCATCCTTTTCCCATGCCCCCGGCGTCATCAGCTCGCGCGCGCCGGAGATCATCGTCAGCACGAGCAGGAACAGCATCCCCCACAGGCTCACCAGACCCAGCGCCTGCCCGTACCCCAGCCGCGGCAGCTTCGTGAAGTCCCGCCGCAGCCGATTCCAGATCCACATCACCGCGATAGCGGAGAGGAGCAGCAGGAGCAGGAAGAACGAGATCGTCTCCAGCCGCATGCGGGCGATGTCGGTGAGCGTGAGCGAGGGCATCCCGGCCATCGCCGCGCGCGGGGCGACGGCGAGGACAACGCTCGCGACCAAGCCCAGTCGTAGATCCCGCCCTTTGTGACGCATCCCCATACACGCTGAGTGTACCATTCGGCTCGGCCGCCCGAATCGATCAAATGCGATCGCCCTGCCCGCGCGCCAAAGATTCCGGCGACGCAGCGGAGACTTATCGCGGGGATTCACCTATAGTGCTGCTGGCTGACCGACGACCGAGCACGGACAAGCGACCCCATCCCCGCCCTCGCCTGCCCTTCCTCCCTCGCCCTCATCCCTTCCGTGGAACCCATCGGGCTCTCTGTCTGGCTGGACGTCCCGAAACATTCCGTCTCCCTTCTTCGTTCTCCCGCGCGGGCATAACGCAAACGAGGTCACGATGATCCGCAACAAGCAGAATCCCCCCGATACGACCAAGACGCTGACCAAAGGGCGAAACATCCGACTGAACAAGGTCGCGGGCACGTGGCGGCTGATCGGCGCCGACGGCGCCAGCCTGTTCTTCCTTGCGGAAGTCGCCGACGCCGGTGGCATCCCCAGCGGTGTCGTCCCGAACCAGCTCACGCAGGCCAACCTGTTCGGCCGGCGCGTCGTCGACGACCGGATGTACACGGTCGTCGCGCACGGCGGATCCGTCGAGATGGATCCCGCCCGCGGCTACTCGCAGACATCGGCATAGCCGCAAATGCAATCAGACGTTGGCGCGCGTGCGATCGCGAACCAGACGTGCGCCCCCGCGTGAACTCCCACACAACTGTCCGTGTGGGATCACGCGCGCGGGGGTGATTGTGACGCGCGAACCTTACCAGGACACGAGGAGCACACTCATGGCAACGACACATGCGTATTTCTCAGCCGGCTGGGCGCTGGTTCACGGCAGCGCCGTCTATCGCAAGCCGAGCGGGATGACGGTGAACGTCACCCGGACGAATGTTGACAAGGACCGCAAGGGCCGACACCCATGGGACGAACGGTACGTCGGCGAAGTCGTCTGCGAAGAGGACGGCGGGTGCGTCGAGCCGACGAGCATCGTTCAAGGCATCACGCGCGAGTGAGCGCGCGCTCGCGCATGCGCCCACCGGCGCAGACGCACACGAACAAGCGAAGGATTGACATGGTCGAGCAACTGCAACCGCCGCCTCCCGCCAACGCGAAGAGCGCGGCCGACGTGGCAGACCTCTCTGCGGAGATCGCGCTTCAAGTCGAGAAGGAGCCGTCCGACCGCGTGTCGTGCCGGCGCGTCGACGAGAACTATTACCGCTGCAACTGGTGGGCGCCGGCCAACGGCAAGGGCTACGACAACCCCTGGATGGGCGGACTGACGGTCACGACGCACCGCGTGCGGAAGAGCCAGTTCCTTCGCGTCACCAAATCGAGTGACGGCCTGATCATCCGCGTGGTCTGAGCATCACGCTCGACCGTCGCGCGCGCATGAAAACGAATACCCCCACATGAACACGCTCATTCCTCCACTGCGGCCGAACTACACGGTGGCGGACTTCAGGGCGGGCCAGTCGATCGAGTTGCGGTGCGACGGCTCCGCCGGCGTACCCAGGTTCATGCACGGCGAGCGCGCCGTCGTCGTGAAGGCCACGCCCAAACGCCTCGTCGTCGTCCGCGTCAACGCCCGCGACCATCGCGAGCTCCGCGTGAAGCCGAGCCAGATCGCGATCATCCTCGAAGAACCGCCAATCTAACCCGCGCCCGAAAGCCCCTCGCTGGTGAGCGTCGACCGCTCACCCCCTTGCCAGCGCGTCGCTCTGCTTCACGAAGTTGTCGCCCTGCCACTCGTTGTCCTTCGTCACCATCCCCTTCGCCTTGGCCCTCGCGGCGGCCTTGGCTTCGGCTTGGCGCTTCACCAGGTCGGCGTGCGTCGTGAAATACTGAAGGCTGTGGCCTTTGAAGTCTTCGATGCGCTCGAAGTTGTGCTGGGCCATGAAGGAGAGCAGTTCGTCCTTCATGCGCTTGACCATGTCGTAGCCCATCTTCATGACGCCGGTGCAGACCTGGACGGTGTCGCCGCCGAGGAGGATGAACTGGGCGGCGTCCTTGCCGGACTCGACACCGCCGATGGCGCTGAGCGTGCGGCCCTGGCTCGGGAACTTGTCGCGGATGGTTTCGGCGCACTCCTTGACCATGCGCAGCGCGATCGGTCGAACGGCGGTGCAGGAGTATCCGCCGGGCGTGGTGTAGCCTTCGACGGTGGGCTCGGGACGGAGCGTGTCGAGGTCGACGCTGGTGACGCACAAGATCGTGTTGATCGCGCTGACGCCCTGGCACCCGGCCCGCAGCGCCGCTTCGCAGCCGTCCTGGATGTGGGTGACGTTGGGGGTCAGTTTCGCCCAGACGGGGATCTTGGCCGCGCCCATGACCCAGCGGCAGACCTCTTCCATGATGGCGCAGTCCTGGCCCATCGCGGCGCCCATCTTGCGCTCCGGGAGCCCATGCGGGCAGGAGAAGTTGAGTTCGAATGCGTCGACGCCGGTGGCCTGGCAGCGTTCGACGATCTCGACCCACGCGTCCTTGTTGTACTCCTCCATGATCGAACAGATCACGATCTTGTCAGGGTACTTGTCCTTGAGTTGTTTGAACTCGTCGATCCACGTCG
The DNA here is from genome assembly GCA_049679725.1 of Tepidisphaeraceae bacterium. Classification (GTDB taxonomy): domain Bacteria; phylum Planctomycetota; class Phycisphaerae; order Tepidisphaerales; family Tepidisphaeraceae; genus DASYWJ01. The sequence goes on along the minus strand of JBAUGM010000139.1, from coordinate 5,200 downwards.
CAAATGGGCGGTCGGAGATCAGCTCGATGTTCTGCCAGCCGTAGATCTCCTTGGACTGTTCGGTCTTCAGTCGCGCGTAGCGCGGCGCGACGTTGATCACCTTGCTCGCGTCGAGCGAGATCGTCTTGGCGACGACGGCGCCCCACCCCTCGTCGAACGCCTTGCCGATCACGTTCGCGTTCGTGCCCGGCGGGCCGGAGCCGATGACGAAGGGGTTGGGGAGTTTCAGGCCGTTGACGGTGGTTTCGAGGGTTGGCATGGGGAACTCCAATCAGAACTGGCCACGAATCTCACGAATGCACACGAATAAGAGCGGCATACGGATTCATTCGTGTTCATTCGTGAGATTCGTGGCCAATTGTATTCTCTTTCACGTCAAACCCGCGCGGCGCGGGGCTGTAGGCCGGCGGGGCGAACTCCATCAGGACGTAGTAGATCAGGAAACCCAGGATAAACGTCACGAAGTACGAATAAGTGTAGAGCACGTCGAGCGACCCCGGGCTGGCGACGTTGCCCTGGTTGCGCACCGCGTTGACGAAGCCGGGGATGCACGGCGCGACGGCGACGACCAGCGCGACGATCGCGCGCCAGTCGAATCCCGCGCCGTAGGAATACATCCCGTGCGGGTTGAACAGCTCCGCCAGGCCGAGCTTCCGCCGGCGGATGAGCCAGTAGTCGCAGATCATGATCGCGCCGATCGCGCCCATGAGCGAGCCGTAGCCGATCAGCCAGGTGAAGACGTATCCCGCGTACGAGCCGTAGAGCTTCCACGGCATCATCAGCACGCCGATGCACGCGGTGATCAGCCCGCCGGTGACGTAGCCGATCAGTCTCGGGTTGAGGTTGGAGAAATCGTTGCTCGGCGAGACGACGTTGGCGGCCATGTTCGTCGAGAGCTGCGCGAGGAAGATGATGAGCGTGGCGAAAAGGATGACGCCGAGGCTGCCGAACTCGCCGACGAGGGCGACGGGGTCGGCGATGGCCTTGCCGTAGATAATGACCGTCGCGCTCGTCGTCGCCACGCCGATGAACGCGAACGCCGCCATGGTGAGCGGCAGCCCCAGCGCCTGGCCGAGCATCTGGCTCCGTTGACTGCGCGCGTAGCGGGTGAAGTCCGGGATGTTGAGGCTGAGGGTCGACCAGTACGCGACGTTGGCCGTCAGGTGGGCGGGGAAGATCGACCAGAACTCCTTTTTCCGTTCGTGCAGCGCGGTCGATTCAAAGAGCACGCGTCCGAGCCCGCCCGCCTTGCTCGACGCCCACCACAGCAGCGCCGCCCCGCCGAGCAGGAGCAGCGGCGCCGAGAACGACTGCAGCCACTTGATGCCTTCCAGCCCCTTGATGATGAAGACGACCTGGATGGCCCAGAAGATGAAGAACGCGAGGCCGATGTGGCCCGGAACGCTCGCCCATTTCGCGGAGATGGCGGTGAGGCACGCGTCGATCGCGGTCCCGCCGATCCACGTCTGGATGCCGAACCAGCCGCAGGCGACGATCGCGCGAAGGATCGCCGGGATGTTCGCCCCGCGCGTGCCGAAGCTCGCGCGGAGGAGGACGGGGAACGCCACGCCGTACTTCGTCCCCGCGTGAGCGTTGAGGCACATCGGGATGAGCACGATCGTGTTGGCGAGCAGGACGGTGAGCATCGCCTGCCACCACGTCATCCCGTCGGCGATCATCGCGCCGGCGATGGTGTAGGTGGAGATGACGACGCTCATCCCGATCCACAGGGCGGCAATGTGCCAGGTGGACCAGGTGCGCTGCGCGATCGTCGTCGGGGCGAGGTCCTTGTTCCACAGCGGCGAGTGAGACACGTCCTCGCGCAGCTCGACGAAGTCGCGCCGCTCGACTGCTTCGCGTTCTGCGGTTTCCGTCGTCATGAAATGCTTTATTGCCCACGAATCTCACGAATCTGCACTAATCAGATTCTCATTCGTGAAGATTCGTGAGATTCTTTGGCAATCGCTTTCCACTCACGCCTTCGCGCACTGCCCGCGCTTGAGGAACTCCCCGTCGCCGGCTCGGCCCTTGTACTCGTTGTTCTCGACGATCACCTTCCCGCGCGACAGGACTATCTCCGGGTTGCCCTTGATGCGCATGCCCTCGAACAGACTGTAGTCGCAGTTCATGTGGTGGGTCCTGGCGGAGAGCGTCCGCTCGGTGTCGGGGTTGAAGATGACGATGTCCGCGTCGGACCCCACCGCGATCGTCCCCTTCTTCGGGAACATGCCGAACATCTTCGCGCTGGCCGTCGAGCAGATGTCGACCCACTTGTTCAGGCTGAAGCCGCGCTTCATCGCGCCGCCGTAGACGAGCGACAACCGATCCTCCACACCCGGCCCGCCGTTGGGGATCTTGCGGAAATCCCCGCGGCCGAGCTCCTTCTGACCCTTAAAGTTGAACGGGCAGTGATCCGTGCTCACTTCCTGGAGGTAGCCAAGCTTCAATCCCTTCCACAGCGGCTCGATGTTCTCCTTCCCAACCAGCGGCGGCGTGAAGACGTACTTCGCGCCTTCGAAGTTCGGCTTGTCGTAACACGTCTCATCGAGGAACAGGTACTGCGTGCACGTCTCGCCGAACGCGGGATTGCCCGCGTCGCGCGAGCGGACGAGCTCCATCATCGCCGCCTCGCAGGAGACGTGGACGATGAAAACCGGCGCCTTCGCGACTTCCGCGACGCGCACCGCCCGCGCCACGCCATCCGCCTGCATCACCGGCGGGCGCGATTGTGCATGATACTTCGGCTCCATCTTCCCGGCCGCGACCAGGTTGTCGATCAACTCGCTGATCGCGAAGCCGTTCTCCGCATGAACGAGCGTCAGCCCCCCCGCTTCGCCCGCCGACTGCATGACGCGGAACATGGTCTGGTCGTCGACCATGAACACGCCGGGGTAGGCGAGGAAGAGCTTGAACGTCGTCACGCCGCGATCGACGACCTTCCGAAACTCCGGCGCGTGCTTCGGCTCGTACTCGGTCACCGCCAGGTGATACGAGTAGTCGATCGCGCACTTCCCCTCGGCCTTGGCGTCCCAGTCGTCGAGGGTCTGCTGGAAGGTCTTGCCCTTGAACTGGATGGCGAAGTCGATGATCGACGTCGTCCCCCCGAACGCGGCCGCGCGGGTGCCGGTCTCGAAATTGTCCGAGGAGACGGTCCCTCCGAACGGCAACTCCATGTGCACGTGCGGGTCGATCGCACCGGGGATGATGAGCTTGCCCTTCGCGTCGATCGTCCGCTCCGCCTTCATCGGCAGGTTCTTCCCGATCGCGGCAACGGTCTCGCCGTCGATAAACACGTCGGCAACGTAATCGTCCGCCGCGGTGATTACTCGGCCGTTCTTGATCAGCGTGCTCATTCAGCCCTCAATCAAATGCGACCGCGAAGAACGCGAAGAGAAAACGCGAAGAGATATCATTGGAATGTCCTCTTCGCGTCTTCCTTCGCGACCTTCGCGCACTTCGCGGTCGCCTTTCTCCTACATCTTCGCCGCCGCCGTCAGGCCAGCATCGATCGCATCCGCCAACTGATCCGCGTGCTCTTTCGTCGCGTTGAGCATCAAGCCCGTGCGGATCACGTTGCCGTACACGCCGCCCTTGCCGATCAGCACGCCCTTCTTCTTCGTCTCCTCGAACACCGCATTCGTCGCCGCCGGCGCGGGTTCCTTGGTCTTGCGGTCCTTCACCAGCTCCAGCGCCTGCATCAAACCGATGCCCCGCGCATCACCCACGAGCTGGTGCTTCTCTTTCAGTTGCTTGAACCGCTCGCCCAGGTGCTTGCCGACGACAGCGGCGTTCTTCACCAAATTCTCGCTCTCGATGTACTCGATCGTCGCCAGCGCCCCCGCGCAGGAGACGGGGTTCCCGCCGAACGTCGCGAAGGTGATGCCCGGATACTTCTCCGCCACCTCCGGCGTCGCGATCGTCAACCCGATCGGCACACCATTTCCCATCCCCTTCGCGCTCGTGAGAACATCCGGCGTCACATTCCAGTGGCTGATGCCGAACATGTGATCGCCCGTGCGCCCCCACGCCGCCTGCACTTCATCGGCGATGAACAACCCCCCATACTTGCGCGCGATGGCCGCCGCCTTCTCGAAGTACCCCGGCGGCGGGACGATGAACCCGCCCGCGCCGATGATCGTCTCCGCGAAGAACGCCGCGATCTCCCCGCCCGTCGCGGTCAGGATCAGTTCCTCGATGTCCTCCGCGCATTTCAATCCGCACTGCGGGTACTCGAGGTTGAACGGGCACCGATAGCAGTACGGCGCGTGCGCGTGATGGATGCCGCCGACGAGGTTCGGCACCTTCTTCCACGTCGACTGCCCCGCCATCGCCAGGGTCGTCGCGCTGCGACCGGAGTACGAGTGCCGCAGCACGACCAGATCATGCCGCCCCGTGTACGTCTTCGCCGCCGCCACCGCCGTCTCGTTCGCCTCGGTGCCGGAGTTGCTGAAGAACGATTTTTTGAGATTCCCCGGCGCGATCGACGCCAGCTTCTCCGCCAGGTCCGATTGCGGCTTGTTCGCATACAGCGTGGACGTGTGGTTCAGCGTCTTGATCTGATTGATCACCGCCTCGGTCACCTTCGGGTTCGCGTGCCCGACGGAAACCGTCAGCACCCCGCCAAAACAATCGAGGTACTTGTTCCCCTGATCATCCCACACGTACGGCCCCTCGCCCTTCGCCAGGGCGATCGGCTCCTTGTAGTACATCGAGACGGCGGGGAAGAGGTGCTGCTTGTGCTTGGCGACGGTGTCGGAGGTGCTCATTGCGTCGAGTGTAACAAGGCGAGGTGGCGCCCGCACCAGAAAGTTCGAGGAGTGGGAGCCACAGAGAACACAGAGGACACAGAGAACAAACCACGATAGATGTCTGTCTCCGTGTGCTCTGTGTGCTCTGTGTGCTCTGTGGCTCCTCCTTCGTGAGCCAAGAGGCAAATCATCCCGCCAGCAGCAATTCCGTGGGTGGTTGGTCGTGAGTCGTGGGTGGTTGAATCTGCCGACCTCCGACCCCCGACCCACCACCCCCGACATCCAACGTCCTCGACACATCGTACTTCCCCCGCGGCGCTGGCAGCGCGAGCATCCCATCGTTCGCCCTCTCCATCCACACGTCGCGCAGCTGGCGCGCCGCGGCCAGATACTTCGGATCGATCTTCGCCGCGGGAAGGGGTGAGGGGCGAGGGGGGCGAGGGGTCAGGGGC
>JBAUGM010000138.1:0-7390 GCA_049679725.1 Tepidisphaeraceae bacterium | reverse complement strand
GTCATGGACAAGTTGCTCGGAGATGAGGTCGCCAGCGCCGGCGATCAGGACGGCGGGGTGCGCGCGATGGGGATCAAGCTGTTCGTGCTGAACCGTGGGGCGACCGCGCCCATGTACGTCGAGGGCGCCGGCGCCATCTTCAGCGCATCGGTGGGTTGGCCGCTCGCGCCCTCGGGCGACGCCGCCGCCAAGCACGACGATCGCCCGCAGCGCGATCGCTTGTCCCCGTGGGTCCGCGCGCAGCGGGAACTGAAGGGCGGCGACGTGAAGGAAGGCAAATTCGACCACGCCGAGCCGCCCGCCTTCGATCAGGCGCGCGTCGACGACCTGGTCGCGGCCCTCGTGAAGATCCTGCCCGAGGCGTCGAACTTCCGGCACCTGAAGGAGAACGAGTCGGTCTTCATCACGATCGTCGGCGCCGACGAAGCCGGCTCGCCGCGCCGCATGACGCTCAAGGCCTCCAAGGCCGACGTCGACGCCGCGGCGGCGGGGAAGCTCGAGGCCGAGGCGTTCCGCCAGCGGGTGGCGTTTCGAATCGGGCAGTAAATGCGCGGCCCCGCGCCGCCTCGGCCGTACATCCATGCGGACGGGGCGCGGATTTTCCGATGAAACTTTTCGAGCCCGCTACGTCATATCACTGAGGAAGTCGCCGTAACCACGCGTAGGGACGCGTTTCGGCGAGCACCGCGGCACTGCGCCCGCGGCGCGGGGAGGCACTATGCGCCTGCTATGGAAGTGTGCGGCAATCTTGATCGTGACGGCAGGGTTTCAGTGCCTGATCGAGCTGGGCATTGGCGCGTTGGACGAAGCGCAGTTCGCGGCGCGCGTGTACGTCGCAAACCTGTGCGGCGTGCCGGCCGACGATCTGGAGCTGGTCGCGGCGTGCAACCGTCTGCAAGACCGGCAATGGGCCCGCCTCGAGAGCAGGATGCGGGCGCAGTGGGCGCAGATGGTGGAGACGGCAGGCAGGCCGGCCACCAAGCCCGCGGTTGACGACGAGTTGGCCCCGCTCGACTGGCGCCCGTGGCAACTGGTCACGCCGCCGCCGCCAGCGTCGGACGATCCGACCGAGCTGGCGGCGGGCGATCCGCTGGAAGAAGACTACAACTAGCTAGGCGTTCTCGTCAGTCGCGGCGGCGCCTTCGGCATCCTTGGCGGCCTTGCGGGCGGCGTCCATGACGGCCTTGCTGTCCGCGTCCGGCGCGACCCACACCTTGATGTCGCCCGCGAGATCATCCGCGAACTTCACCTGCACCGTGTAGTTGTTGATCTGGTCGAGCTTGCCCGGCAGGTTGATGTCGCCGGCCTCGATGGCAAAGCCCTGCGCCTGCAGCGACTTGGCGATATCGGTGGCGCTGACGGAGCCGAACAGGTGGCCCTGCTCGTTGGCGCGGCGCTCGAGCGTCACTTCCACGCCCTCGAGCTGCTTGATCAGCGCGGCCTGCTGATCGCGCCGCTCGCGCTCCTGCCGCTCGATCTCCTTGCGGCGCTCTTCCACCTTCTTGATGTTCCCCGCCGTGGGCTGGACGGCCAGGTCCTTGGGCAGGAGGAAGTTGCGGGCATAGCCCGGCGACACCTCGACGACGTCGCCGACCTTGCCGACGTTCTTGATGGATTCTTTCAGGAGAAGCTTTACGGTTGCCATTTGAAACCTCAGTTGCTAGTTGTCAGTTGCTAGTTGCTAGTTGGAACATCCAGCCGAATCTGGCACTAGCAACTAGCAACTAGTAACCAGCAACTTTTCTCTTAGAACGGAATATCGTCGTCCTTGAACTGCTGTTCCTCGGAGAACGGCGGCTCCTGCTGCGGGCGTTGCTGCTGCGGGCCGCGATTCTGTTGCGGAGGACCGGAGCGACGCGGCGGGGCACTCTCGTCGTAGCCACCGCCACCAGCACCAGCACCACCACCGCCGCCTCCTCCACCACCACCACCACTGTCGCGGCCGCCGAGAAGTTGGAAGTTGTCGATGACGACGGAATGCTTGCTGCGCTTCCCGCCGCCCTGCTTGTCTTCCCAGGTGTCGTACTTGAGCCGACCTTCGACCAGCAGCGGACGGCCCTTCTGGCAGTACTGGTTGATGATCTCGGCCTGCTTGCCGAACGCGCTGACGTCGACGAACAAGACCTCTTCACGGTCTTCGCCGTTCTTAGTCTTGTACTTGTGGTTGACCGCCAGCCCGAACTCGACCACCGCCATCTGGCTGGGCAGATACTTCAGTTGCGGGTCGCGCGTCAGGTTGCCGACGAGGATGACCTTGTTGTAGTTGGCCATGTGGACCTCAAATCCGATGAGACAGAACGCGGCACAAGTGCCGCCGCTTCACGGGAGCCCGCGCTTCGCGGAGCTTACTCCTTGTTCGCGCCGGCTTCTTCCTCGCGGCGCGGAGGGCGGTCGCCTTCACGCGGACGGTCACCGTCGCGCGGCCCGCGGTCGTCGCGGCGCATGGGGCGGTTGAAGTCGGGGCGGTCCCACGGGTTCCGCTCCTCGCGCGGCTGGATCGGCTGCGGCTCGACCGCGTTCATCTCCTGCTCGTTGAGGTGATCGGCCTTGGTCACGAGCACGCGGAGAACGTCCTCGCTGAGTTTCACGTCGCGCTCGAGCGGGCCGACGGCCGCGCCGGGGGCGGTGAAGTAGCTGATGACGAACGTGCCGCGCTTCTGGCCGTTGACCTCGTAGGCGAGCTTGCGCTCGTCCCACTTCTTGATGACCTTGATCTTCCCGCCGTGGCGCTCGATGAAAGATTTGCACAGGTCCAGCGCCGCCTGCGGCTCGGTCGCGCCGCCGGGGCCGAGGAGGAACATCGCCTCGTACAGGTTCTCCAATGCCGGCTTTGCCGCCTGCTCGGTCGCGCGTTGCTCCGCGGCTTTGCGCTTGACTGCCTGCTTGGAGGTCTTCTCGGTTTTTTCCGCTTTCGCGGTCGTCTTCTCTGCCATGTTGCTAAAGCTCCCTAGCTTGGGTTTGGCCGGCACATCGTGCCGGTCACTAGTGTTGTTTGAACACGGGTGACGGAGTGGGGAGTGACGGGGTAAACGCCTTTACTCCGTCACTCCCTACTCCGTCACACCGTCACTCTTTTCCAAACCGGCGTTGAACTGGTTCATCGCCGTTTCGATTCCTTTGTCGATCCACGTCACGATCGCACCGCAGGCCCGGCCCAGGGCCGGTTCGAGCAGCACGCGTTGCTCGGGCGTGAACTTCCCGAGCACGTAATCCCGCCCCGCGACGCGCGGCGGGGCGGGGTCGATCCCGACCCGCAGCCGCGGGTACTCACCGCTCGCCAGCGCCCGCTCGATGTCCTTCAAGCCATTGTGGCCTCCGGAACTGCCTGATCCGCGAAGGCGCAAGCGGCCGACGGGGAGGGCGAGGTCGTCGAGGACCACCATGATGTCTTGCGGCGTCAGTTGGTAAAACGCCATCGCCGCCTGTACCGCTTTGCCTGACAGGTTCATGTACGTCGTCGGCTTGAGAAGCACGAGCTTCTCGGAGCCGACGATCCCGTCCATGGCCAGGCCGTCGAACTTACGTCTAGCGACCCGATCGAAGTCGTCGGGCTTGGCCCAGCCGAGTTTCGACGCGAGTTGGTCGATGACTTCGAACCCGACGTTGTGCCGGGTGCCGACGTACGACCGTTCCGGGTTGCCTAAGCCGACGACCAACTTCATGGAGATTGCCGATTGCCGAATGCCGATTTGCGATTGAATTGCTTAATCGCAAATCGCAGATCGCAAATCGGCAATTCCAATTACTTCGCCTCTTCCGCCGGCGCCGCGCCCTCTTCGCCTTCCTCAGGCTTGCGGCCGATGACTTCGGGCTCGGCGGCGCCTTCGGCGACCTCGGCGGGGGCTTCTTCGGCGATTTCCTTCACCGTCGCCACGATCAGGTCCTCGTCCTGCATCGCCTTCACGCCCGGCGGGAGTTTCAAGTCCTTGATGTGGAGCACGTCGCCCAGCGCCATCTCCGACACGTTGTGACGGATCGCGTCGGGGATTTCCGTCACCAGGCACTCCAGTTCGAGCTCGGCGACGATCTGCTGGAGCACGCCGCCGTCGGCTTCACCCTTGGGCTCGCCCTTCAGTTCCAGCGGCACGGTCACTTCGACGCGCTCGTCGAGCGACACGCGGGCGAAGTCGACGTGGAGGACTTCCATGCCCAGGTGGTCGTACTGCACTTCCTTGACGAGCACCTTCTCGCTCTTGCCGCCCAGGGCGATGTCGAACACGTGCGCGCCCTTGTCCAGGTAGCCCACGACTTCCTTCTTGGGAAGGGTGACCGGGACGACGGCTTCCTTGTGCCCGTAGATGACGCCGGGGATGAACCCCGCGTCGCGCAGCCGCTTGTTGGCGCGCGACCCCAGCTCGCTCCTGGGTTTCGCCGTGACGTTTGCTGATTGCGTTGCCATGTTCAACTCCTGTTCTATTTTGGATTTTGGATTGATGATTTTGGATTGGAAGACGGCGAACACGCCGCCAACGTCATCCGTCCTTCAATCCAAAATCCCCAATCCAAAATCCAAAATCTCGTTACTCGCTCAATGCCCGTCCCGGATCGTTCTTGAACAGCGCGCTGACCGACTCGTTGTGGTGAATGCGGTGGATCGCATCACCCAGCAGGCCGGCCACGCTCAGGACTTCCAGCCGATCCTTGATCGCGTCACAACGGGCGCCGATCGGGATCGTGTCGGTCACCGCGATCTTCGTGAAATCGCAGTTGCTCAGCCGCTCCATCGCCGGCGGCGCGAACACCGCGTGCGTGGCGGAGATGTAGACGTCCTGCGCGCCGTTCTTCTTCAGGATCTTCACCGCCTCGCACATCGTGCCGGCGGTCGTGATCATGTCGTCGACCATCAGGACGTTCTTCCCCTCCACGTCGCCGATGATCTGCCTGGCCTCGATGTCCTTACTGCTCTTGCGGCGCTTGTCGATGATGCAGATTTCGCCGCCCAGCGCGTTGGCGTAGACCTGCGCCCGCTTGACGTTGCCGACGTCGGGCGAGACGAACACGCGGTTGCTGAGCTTGAGGCTCTTGAACCACTTGCTCAGTACGGGCCCGGCGTTCAGGTGATCGACCGGGATGTCGAAAAATCCCTGCACCTGGGCCGCGTGAAGGTCGACGGACACGACGCGGTCGGCGCCGGCGCGCTCGATCAAGTTCGCGACCAGCTTGGCCGTGATCGGCGTGCGGCCCTCGTCCTTGCGGTCCTGGCGGGCGTAGCCGAAGTAGGGGATGACGGCCGTCACGCGGTGGGCGCTGGCGCGGCGGAGGCAGTCGATCCAGATCATCAGCTCCATCAGGTGCGCGTTCACAGGATGGCTGGTGGACTGCACGATGTAGCAGTCGCGCCCGCGGACGTCCTCGTCCACCTTCACGAGCAGCTCCCCGTCGGGGAACAGCTCCGTGCGTCCGCGCCCCAGGGGGATTTGGAGGTGGTCGCAGATCTTCTGCGCCAGCTGGGGGTTGGCGCGGCCGCTGAAGACTTTCAACTTGTCGGCGTCGAGGTTGCTCATTGCGATGCCCCGTGGACCAGTGCGGTTCCGCTCGTCTGTAGTGGCGACGCCTGCGTCGCGGTTATGGCGCAGCCACAAGACCGGAACTCGACGCTGCGCGTCGACCGCGACGCAGGCGTCGCCGCTACGAAATGCACGCCGAAGCGGTTGTATCCGACCATCAGCTCCCGCCTTCCAGCGCCGCCGTCTCCGGGGAGACGTTGCCACTTACCGTGGTTCGTTCCGGGACGATGCTCTCGCGCGGGATGCACGCGAACGGCCCGATCACGCACTCCCCGCCGATGCTCGCGCCGCGGCCGATGAAGGTGAACGGCTGGACGACCGTGTCCTTCCCGATCGAGACGCCGGATTCGATGTACGTATTCGATTGGCTGACGATGGTGACGCCGCTATCGCGCAGGTTGCGCTGAATGCGCTCCTGCATGATCGCATCGGCCTCGGCGAGTTGCTGCCGCGTGTTGGGCGCGATGACGTCCTCGGCCGTGACGGCTTGAACCGCAACGATCTTCCGCCCCTCGCGGCGGAGGATGCCGTAGACGTCGGTCAGGTAGTACTCGCTCTTCTTGTTGTCGTTCTTGAGCTTCGAGAGGGCCAGGAGCAGATCTTCGACGCGGAGGCAGTAATAGCTCGGGAAGACTTCCTTGATCTCGCGCTGCTCCGGCGCGGCGTCGACCTGCTCGACGATGTCGACGAAGTTGCCCGCGTCATCGCGAACCACCCGGCCGTAGCCGAACGGGTCGTCGAGGATGGCGGTCGCCATGCTGGCGGCGGCCTTTTCTTCGCGGTGGGCGCGGAGGAGGGTGGTCAGCACTTCGCCGCGGAGCAGGGGGACGTCGCCGGCGAGCAAAAACACGTCACCGCCGTGCATCTTCTTCAGTTCCGGCTCGCACATCTTCGCGGCGTGCCCGGTGCCGAGCTGTTCCGTCTGCTCGACCCAGACGATCCGCTGGTCGTCGCCGAAGGCCGAGATGATCTCGTCCTTGCCGTGCCCGACGACGACCATCACGCGCTGGCAGCCGGCATCCCAGCAGGCGCGCAGGATGTAATCGAGGATCGGCCGGCCGCACACGTCGTGCATGGCCTTGGGCCGGTTCGACTTCATCCGGGTCGACTTCCCGGCGGCGAGGATGATGGCGGTGGTGGACATCAAGAAGCGTCGTTGGGTGGTGGAGTAGTGGGGTGGTTGAGTGGGAGTCTTACTCCACCACACAACAACTCCACCACACAATCACGGGGGTACAACTACCCGGCTAGGATTCGAACCTAGACGAACTGGACCAAAACCAGTTGTGCTACCGTTACACTACCGGGTAGTAGCGACGGACGTCGGTGAGGGGATTTCCACCGCATTATACGCAGTGGAAACGCGGAGGGTCGTTTGACGTTTGACTCGCCTACCCTTTCGGCTTTCGCCGAACCTCTCGACGGCGACCCCGTCTCCGGGGTCGTGGGGCGTAAGATAGCCCCCGCGGCGGGGGTGTCAAGGCGTCGTCTTGGCGCGTCGCTTGTCGATTGCTAACACGAGGGTATAGTACGACTTCGGGCTCCAGAGCACACGCCGGCGAAGGATTGCCGGCCACGCTTTCTCAAGGATGGGAATCATGACCTACCGCCGCTCATTGGGCGCCATCGCGCTCCTCGTCGCCTTCACCGTCACCGGTTGTGCCAAGCAGCAGCAGAAGCCGCAGGACGCGGCGGAAGAGCCACAGCCGGAGCGGATCTCGCAACTGGCGCAGAACGGCCCGGCCACCCAGCCCGCTCCGACGCATACCGACCTGAACCTCAGTCCCAACGACACGACCAACGTGCTCGCGCTCAAGACCGCTTCGTACGCGGCCGAGCTCGAACGGCTGCTCGCCGAGCGTGCCGCCGAGGCCGCCGCGGCG
>JBAUGM010000137.1:0-8237 GCA_049679725.1 Tepidisphaeraceae bacterium | reverse complement strand
TGCCGGGCTGCCGCGCGTGCTCGTCCTGCCGTTCGAAGAGTTTGGCGATTCGCCGGCCAGGCAATGGATCGGCAAGGCGATCCAGCAATCGCTCGTCGCCGAGCTCACGCGCGGCGGGCTCGTCTCCGTCGTCACCCCCACGGCCCAGAGCAAGCCCCCGAAGGACGCCGCCGCGGCGGCGCAGTCGGCGCGCGACGTTCAGGCGCCGCTGGTCATCACCGGCTCGTACCAGATCGTCAACGACGACCTGCGCGTCACCGGCCAGATGCTCGAGTCGATCAACGGCGAACCGGTCAGCGGCATCAAGGCGACCGGCAACCTTCGCGACCTGTTCGGCATCGAGGACATCATCGGCGCGCAGGTGAAGCGTGACCTGATGGCCATCCTGCAACCGCAACCGTCGACCCAGCCCAGCCCGCAGGAAGGACGACCCGGCGATCCCTTCGCGCGCGGTCCCGGCGCCATGCCGCCGAGCGGGCCGGTCAGGACCGCCACGCCGAGCGGCGCGTACGACGGCTCGGAGTTACAACGTGCGCTCGACCCGCGCTGGACCCCGCCCCAGGACCCGTACCTGCAGAGCGCCTACGACCGCTATCGCTACAACTACCCGAGCGGCCCGTACTACCCGCCTTACGGCTACTACGATTACTGCGGCTACCGCCCGTGGCCGATCGTCGTGCGCCCTGTGCGGCCGGGCCGTCCCATCATCGTCCCCACGCCGTTGCCGCAGAGGCTTCCGCCGAACGGCAACTTCGCCATCCATCCGCCGCACAACATGCAGGGCGAACCCGGTCAGCTCGGACGCCCCGGCGGCGGAAACACGATGCAGGGCCAGCCCGGACAGCTCGGTCGACCGGGTGGCGGCAACAGCATGGGCGCATCGGGTCAGTCGGGCCGATCGAGCGGCGGGAACACGATGAAGAACGCGAGCTCGCGGTAGCAATCCGGGTCTTCGCTTACAGCTCAGACACCGGCGTGATGCCGAGGCGCGGCGCGAGCGTCTGCAGCTCGTTCCCAACCCGCGACCGAAATGCCGGCGGGCGACGCCGACGGGCTACGCTGTCCGCCGGCGGAACAACCTGCTCAGGGGCGTGAACAGCGCCCCGCCGAGGTTGGCGATGGACATTTCGGGCCAGGGCATGGCCTCGCCGTGTCGCCAGGCACGGACGATCTCGCGGAGCACGCGGAACGGCGCGATCAGCCGTTCGCCCAGCGGCTTGGTTGGCGCGAGTCCGTTCGGGCGGAACAGGAGGACGGTGACGTCGTCGCCCGTCAGCGCCGCCCCCGACTTCGCTTCGATCGCGCCGAGCAGCGACGGGATGAACGTCGCGAGGTTGGAGACGTCGAGCGCGGCGACGACGTCGAGCAACCCTTGCTGGCCAAGCAGCTCGCCCTTGCCGTCACGCGCCTCGGGCAGGCAGTCGGTGTAGCAGAGGACGAGATCGCCGACCTTGAGCCGGACTTCGAACTGCGCGTAGTCGGAGAGGTCGACGATGCCCAGCGGGAAGTTGTCGGCCGTTCGCGCCGCGCGGTCCTGCTGAAGGAACGACCACTTCCGCTCCGCCGCCCGGTAGACCAGCGGCGGCGGGTGCCCCGCGTTGCAGAGCGAGAGGTGGTTCGTCGGCGCGAAGAAGGTCGTCGCGATGGCGGTGGCGAAGCAGCCGTCGCGCGCCAGGGTGACGAACTGCTCGTTCATCGTCTTGATGAAGCGGGTCTGGTCGATCTGGTTGACGTGCCGCCGCATGAGCGAGCGGAGCTGGATCGCGGTCTGGGAGACGTCCGCGCCATGGCCGCTGACATCGGCGACGAGCAATCGGTTGATCCGACCGGTGGCGCACGACGAGACGTAATACACGTCCCCGCCGCCCTCGGCATCGCGGTAGGGCTTGCAGTAGACCCACGCGTCGAGCCCCGCCATCACCACCCCGCTGTCCACCGCCTGGTTCCCGCCCCACACCTCCATGCACTGCATGACCTGCGGCTGGGCGGTTGTTGATGCTGCGACGGTCATTGCGGTTTCTCCGTCACGCGAGACGCGGTGTTTCCGGTCTTTCAGATGCCGGAGATTGTATCGCATCACAATCGCCCATTCCTCGCTCGCAGGGGCGAGGCTTGTCTCGCCCTCATTCGTGTACGAGAAATACCGGCGACACAAGTGTCGCCCCTACAAGATTGTCTGGAATGCCGGTAGTGTGTCGCGCAAAGAAGGAATCGCGGAAATGCCCAAGCACAGCATCGTACTGATCCCCGGCGACGGCATCGGCCCCGAAGTGACGCGCGCGACGCGGCGCGTGCTCGAGTCGGCGGGCCTGAGCGTCGAGTGGGTCGAGCTTCCCGCCGGCGCCACCGCGCTCGAGCAGGGGTTCGACAACGTCCTGCCCGAGCGCACGCTCGCCGCCGTCAAGGCGCACAAGGTTGCGCTGAAGGGCCCGGTGACGACCCCGATCGGCAAAGGGTTCACGTCCGTCAACGTCCAACTGCGCAAGAAGCTCAACCTCTACGCCGCCGTGCGACCGGTGCGCAACCTGCCCGGCATCAGGACGCGCTTCGACGGCGTCGACATGGTGATCGTCCGCGAGAACACCGAAGGGCTCTACAGCGGCATCGAGAACGAAGTCGTCCCCGGCGTCGTCACCAGCCTGAAGGTCGCCAGCGAGGTCGCCTGCACGCGCATCGCGCGCTACGCGTTTCGCTACGCCACCCGCCGCGGGCGCAGGAAGATCACCGTCTTCCACAAGGCCAACATCATGAAGCTCTCGGATGGGCTCTTCCTGAGTTCCGCGCGCCGGATCCACGAGGAGGAGTACCCGAACATCGAATACGAGGAGATGATCATCGACGCCGGCTGCATGAAGCTCGTGCAAAACCCCGAGCGGACGGACGTGCTGCTGATGGAGAACCTCTACGGCGACGTCGTGAGCGACCTGGCCGCGGGACTCGTCGGCGGGCTGGGCGTCGTGCCCGGCTCCAACATCGGCGACGAAGCCGCCGTCTTCGAAGCCGTCCACGGCAGCGCGCCGGACATCGCGGGCAAAGGCGTCGCCAACCCGCTGGCGCTGATCATGAGCGGCGTCATGATGCTCAACCACATCCACGAGGAAGCGATCGCCTCGAAGATCAAGGCGGCCTACGACGCCGTGCTCACCGAAGGCAAGTCGCTCACGCGCGACCTGGGCGGCAAGGCGGGCACCGAGGAATTTGCCGACGCGGTCATCGCGAAGCTCAAATAACGACCTGTCGCACGCCCGATAACCCGCATTCGCAGCGCGCGCTTCCATCTGCGCCCTCAAGTTGTCGCTCCCGCCACACGATGAACGTGACGAGGCACACGGTGAAGCTCACAGCCCAGCATCTCGCCCAAGTCGTCAACTCCCTGCACGCCGCTCCGAGCGACAGCAAGGGCGCCGAGAAGCGCCGCGCCGCGCGCATGGAGGTGCAGGGGAACGTCGTCGTCGCGCCCGTTACGCCTGACGGCAGCCTTGGGCAGTCGTTCACCGCCCTGACGCGCGATCTCTCCTTCGTCGGCATCGGGCTGCTCCTGGCAACGCGGCTGGCGCTCGGGCAGCAGATCGTCGTGCGCCTCCCGCGCGGAGCGGCGGAGGATGCGATGTACCTGCGCTGCACGGTCCAGCACGTCCGGCCGCTGGCGGATGGGCTCTTCGTCATCGGCGCGGAGTTCACGGACGTTGCCGAGGTCAAGGAAGAGCAACTGCTCGGCCAGGCCGGCGGCCGCGAGTTGCAGCGCATCCGCGAACTGATCCTCAACTAAAATTCCCCCGACCCGCACGACGGAACGGTTCCCGCCCTCATCGGGAGGACAAGGCTCCTGCCCAGCCGTTGGCTCCATCGCAGGCGAAGACGGCTCGGAGCCTCGCCCTCCCGGTTGAACGAGGTCAGATTCACGTTTGTGGCCCGTCGCGCCAAAAAAGGGGGACACTGCTACTTCCGGAACGGAAAGGTCAACACTGCTAGTTACCGGGTGTCCGACTACATCGGATTTAGGAGCATAAGAGAGATTGGAGAGCGGGATCGCTGGCGAGAGTGTGGAGTCGTCTGGGGGAACGGGCGGTTAGTCGTCGGAGCCCACGGCTCCACGTATTTGCGAAGCACCGGGAAGTGGGCGGACCGAAGGCGCGTTGAACACCCACATCCTTGACTGACACCGTGATCAAATCACCGGCACCGGCTCCGCCGTCTTGAAGAACTCGGCGACGAACCTTGCGGCCGTCTCGTTGTTCACGATGTCGTTGTGCGTCCCCTCCTTGATCCAGTAGTTGTACTTCGGCTGCACGGCCGACTCGTACAGCGCTTCGCCGTGCTTGAAGTCGATGATCTCGTCGCGGCGGCCGTGGATGATCAGGATGGGGCGCGGCCAGAGCCGGGAAACCAGGTCGGCGGGGGCGAAGCGCTGGAGGTTCGAGCCGGTCTGCACGCTCGCCAGCGGCAGGCCGAGGTGGACGAGCAACTGCCGCAGCGGCGGAAAGAAGTAGCTGTTCGCGATCGAGCGCGTCAACCCGTCGAGCCGGTCGTACGTGCCGTACACGGCGATCGCGTCGATCGCCTGCCCCTCCGCACTCTCGTCGGCAGCGGCGGCGATGAGCGCGGCGCCGCCGAGGCTGGCGCCGACGCCGAAGATTTTTTCCGCCTCGCCGTTGCGTTGCGCCTTGAGGTAGCGGACGGCGCCGAGCACGTCGTTTCGCTCGCGATCGCCGAAGGTCGTGAGTTGCCCGCCGCTCTCGCCGTGGGCGCGGAGGTCGAAGATCAGGACGTTGAATCCCTCCGGCGGGAAGGCGCGGGCGAGGATGAGCTGGTTCGATTTGTTGGCCGCGAGTCCGTGGCAGACGACGACCGTCCGCCGGCCCCACTCCGGCGTGCGCTCCATACCGCGGCGCGGGCGATGCGCGGGGATCCACCAGGCGACGATCGGCATCCCGTCCGTCGCGTCGAACTCGACGCGCTGGAACTCGTAGCCGAGCTGCGTCTGCGGGTCGTCGATCGGCGCGACCTTCGCGCGGTACGTGAGGACGGCCGCCATGACGTACGGCAGGCCGACGGCGAAGAGAATGGCCGCCCGCGCGACGCCGACGAACGCGGCGCGCAGCCAGTGCTTCCGTGCGACCGTCGCGGCCTCCGGCGCGGGCGCGTAGTCGACGACGCCGACGTTGCCGTCACTAATCCGTTCTTGTGTCGTCTGGTCGCGCAAACCCGCGAGGCGCGCGAGCAGCCCGCGCAGCACCGCGTCGAATCCTTTGAGGACGAGGAGCAACCCGGTCGCGAAGTAACCTGCCTTGACGACCTGGAACGGGATCAGCCGGCCGCCCATGCCCACCGCGTAGACGAGCGACAGCGCCAGCCCGATCGCGAATCCCGCGGCGAACGTCATCATCAGCGATGAGATCGGCCCCGCCCGCCGGGTGCGCGCGGCGTGCCACACCGCCCCCGCCATCGCCGCCGCGGGAAGGATCACGTACAGGGCGACGATGACGCGGTGTGTGAGAAAGAGCATTGTGCAGGATCAGACGTTCAGCCCGCCGTTGGCTGCGGCGGGCATTATATCGACCGCCCGCCGGGCTCAAGTCATGACGGCGGCTTTTGGAACGGTTGTAGCCTGTTGGACGGGCGGGAGATAGGACGTCAGTCCATATCGTATCGCCCGCGCCCTTTTTTCATGGCGAATGGGCGGGCGTGAGGTAGAATTGGGCGAAACGGAGCGGGTGACCCCAGCTTCCCGGAGCGGCAGCCTTGAGTTTCCCGCGTCTCCCCGACGCGGCCGGTAATAGTCTAGATGACCAGACCACCCGCCATCTGGCGCGGGCAGCACATAGGACGGGAATCGGATGCGCAAAGTGGTTTCCCCAAATGGCGCGTCGCGCGCCACGACGTCGACGTCCCCCTCCCCGCGCGGCCGAGGCGCTACGTGGTGCGGCTGGCTCGAGGGGCTCGAATCGCGCCGGCTCCTGGCCGCGACGCCGTTCAAGTTGAGCGACCCCGGCCCGCGCATCTCGCCGGCGGTGTTCACGATGCCCGTCGTGGGTCCCACACCGTTTGCGCCGCCGGCAGCAGCGGCGCTCACCGCCACCGCCAACGGCGGCGCGTTGAGCGGCAAGGTGATCTACATGCACGGCGGACACGGGTACGTGTGGCGCGGCGGGACGACGTGGGGCGTCATGCGCGGGTACACCAACGGCATGATGGAGGACCACGGCAACGTCGACCAGCTCAGCTTCTTCGCCGAGCACGCCCTCGCCGCCGGCGCCACCGTTGTCCCGTTGCGGCCGATCGGGCACCAGCTCAACGAGGTGATCGTCGACAACGCCGGGCCCGGCTTCTCCATCCAGTCCGGCTCGTGGTCCACCAGCAGCGGCGGCCCGTACTGGAGCAACAACGACGGTAACGACGGCGGCGACAACTACCGCTTCGCCACCACGACGACCGGCAACGAGACCGCCGTGGCGCGGTTCACGCCGACCATCTCGCAGACGGGCTTTTACCCCGTTTACGCCTGGGCCAACCCCGGCGCCAGCGACAACCGCGTCGAAGACCAGATCTACCGCGTCAACTACGCGGGTGGGTCGAAGGAAGTGAAGGTCGCCACGCGCCTCGTCGGCAACGGCTGGATCTACCTGGGCAACTACTACTTTACCGCGGGAAGTTCCGGCAACGTCGAGGTGTCGAACAAGTCGGCGACAAGCGGAAAGGTCGTCATCGCCGACGCGATCCGCTTCGGCAACGGTATGGGCGATTACGACCCCGACGGCGCGGGCCCGGGACCGATCTCCGGGCAGCCGCGCGAGGAGGAGTGCGCGCTTTACTGGATCTATCAGCAACGCGGCTGGACGGGCGCGGGAACCCGCGTGTCGCTGAGCGAAGCCGGGGGCACGAGCAACCCCAATCATGAGGAGCGGAACTTCAGCGCGATGGCCCTCTGGTCGGAGTACATGAACAACCAGGCGTTCGGCGACCGCGAGGACCGCGTCTTCCTCTCGTTCCACTCCGACGCCTCCTCCAACCTCAACGCGCGTGGCACGACCGCGCTGATCACGAGCAATCCCACGCTCAACCAGACGCGCCTGGCGCAGATCGCCGGCGGCACGCTGGAGACGGAGATGCGCGCGCTCGACGCGACGCACGAGCACCCGTGGGCGTCGCGCAGCGACACCCTCACCGGAGCGTACGGCGAGATCAGCAACGGCAACCTCGGCGGCGAGATGGACGCCACGATCATGGAGGTGGCCTTCCACACCAACGCGCAGGACGCCGACTTGATGAAAGATCCCGTCGTCCGCAACGACGTCGGTCGTTCCGCGACCCACGTGGCCATCAAGTACTTCGGCGAGTTCGGCGAGGCGCCGACGAACACCACTTACACCCCCGAACCCCCCGCCAACGTCCGCGCCACCACCAACGCCAACGGGCAGGTCACCCTCTCCTGGGCCGCCGGCCCGAGCAGTGCCGGCGCGGCGGGGCCGTACGGCAACGCGGCGACCGGCTACCGCGTCTGGACATCGACCAACGGCTACGGCTTCGAGCTCGCCGCCACGCTCGGAAACGTCACGAGCCACACGATCAGCGGGCTGCCGACGAACGCGATGACCTACTTCATGGTCACCGCCGTCAACGCGGGCGGCGAGTCGCTCAGATCATGGACCGTCGGCGCCAAGCCACAGGCCGGGCGCCGCGCGCCGATTCTCATCGTCAACAACTACGAGCGCCTCGACCGCGCCGGCGACGACATCGAGAGCGAGTACTTCGGCACGGTCCCGCGCGTCCGGCTGCGGCACAACAACACGTTCGACTACGTCGTGCAGGCGGGCGAGGCGATCGAGAACTACAACCCGGCGCTGGGCGTGGAGTCCGCCACCGACGCCGCCGTCGCCGCGGGCCTCGTCAACCTGAGCAACTACCACACCGTCATCTGGATGTCCGGCGAGCAGTCGACGGACGACGAGACGTTCAGCAGCGCGACGCAGCCGCTCGTGTCGAGCTTCATCAGCGGCGGCGGGAAGCTGTTCGTCAGCGGATCGGAGGTTGGGTGGGACCTCGTCGGACAGTCTGGCGAAACGCCGGCGGATTCGGCGTTCTACCAGAACACGCTACGCACGGCGTACGTGGGCGACGACGCGGGCACCTACTTGACGGGCTCGGGCATCGCGGGCACCGCGCTGGCGGGCGTGCCGGCGCTGAACTTCGACAACGGCACGCACGGCACGTACGACGTCGACTTCGCCGACGTCCTC
>JBAUGM010000136.1:0-2039 GCA_049679725.1 Tepidisphaeraceae bacterium | reverse complement strand
CGCCACAACCGCGACGCAGGCGTCGCCACTACAGGTGCTCCCACCAGAATTACGACGCCAGCGGCACGTCGATCTTCCGGCACACCGCCTTGAGCGCATCGGCGGCGACCTTGAACAGCGCGGGGCCCGTCTCGCCGTGCGAGTGGCCGGCCACTTTCAGGTGCGGCTCGAGGCTGAGGAACCCGCGATAGCCGCTGGCGTACGCGTCTTTCAGGATCGACTCGATGTCGCCGTCGCCTTCACCCGCCGGGACGACTTTTCCGCCCTCCATCATCGCATCTTTGATGTGGATGTGCGCGGTGTACGGTTTTAACAGTGGCCAGTTGTCGCGCGGGCGATCGCCGACCTGCACGAAGTTCGCGAAGTCGAACGCGCTGCGCAGCTTGGGTGAGTCGACCGTCTTCATCAGGTCGACGCAGCGCCTGCCGATGTCGCCGAAGATGCCCTTCTCGTTCTCGTGGATCATCGCGGCGGGGCGACCTTGGAGGTACTCGACCTTCTGCCGGAAGCGACGAATCACCTCATCGCGGATCGGATCGAGCGGCCCTTTGCCTTCGCCGCCGGCGGGGTAATAGCTGAAGACGCGGATGAGCGGCGCGGCGAAGAACTCCGCCGTCTCCACCGCCCTCTTGAACCGGTCGAAGTGCGCGTCCCACGGCTGATCGATCGCAACCTTCCCGATCGGCGAGCCGATGCTGATGACCCCCATCCCGTTGCCCGCCAGCTTGCGCTTGATCTCGTCGCGCAAGGATGGATCGAAGTCGAGCACGTTCTTCCCCGCCACACCGCGCAGCTCGAAGTGTGTGACGGCGTTCTCTTTGCAGACGCGGATCTGCTCGTCCAGGTCGGGCGAAATCTCATCGGCGAAGGCGGCCAGCTTCAGCATGAGGCGGATTGTAAGTCGCGCGCCCCGACCGTCAAACGGGCACACTCCCCAACACAAACGGGGTCGTTCGGCCGAGATCCGGTGGAGCGTCAGGGCGTTCTGTAGCGCATCCCGCAGCGTGGGCTCGCGTTACTGACACCGCAAATATATCAACGTATTCGTCGGCGGGGCAGGACCCCGCGCCGCGTCATCCAAGATGTGTTCGAGATATCGGGCCGACGATTGCCGTTTTCAGCCTGCAATCGCAATCAGCGCTCGCGCGCCGGTCCGATTAACCGGAGGAATTGCTTCACCCGGGGGCACGGATGAAGCATCGGAGGGCACCGATGGAGCATCCCGGGGCACGGATGACGTATCGCGGGACACGGATGGAGCATCTGCGGGCAAGACGGAACATCCGAAGGCACGGATGGGGCATCCGGGGGCACGAACTCTCCATCGCGCGGCGGAGACGCACCACCCGAGGGGTAGAAAGCGGCAACCGGCGGCTCGATTCGGCGTCGGACGGCGCTCGCCCTGTCAAGCGCCAAGAAACCCGGACACGCCGCCATGCGATCTCACGACGATCGAGACCGACGCGCGAACGCATCCCCGCACCGCGCGATGCGGTCGAGGCGCGCGAAGAACGTGTCGAGGATCGCCTTCGCCGTCGGTTCGTCGACGACCGCGCTGCGGCGGGTCAGGCACAGGTTGAACTGACGTCCCAGCCGCGTCATGCTGAAGACCAGCGGCATCATCGGGCCCGTCGGGGAGGCGCGGACGTAATCGAGCAGGGGGGCGGGGTGGTACTCCATCGCCCAACTGCCTGCCAGGTTCACGCTCGACGTCCCGCCCGCGAGCGGCACGCGCTTGCGGTAGAAGTCGATCATCTGATCTTTCGCGAGCACGCGCCCGGCCGCCAACCCCGCGGCCATGCGGATCACGCTCGCCTGCGGGTGCCCGGCGTCCTTGTGGAGCTTGCCCTGCGACGCGACCGTGCGCAGTAGGCGCGGCCACTGTTCGAGCTCGTCGGGGTGGCACAGCGTTGTCGTGAAGCCGAGGAACATGCCGAACGTGTCGGAGAGGTCCGCGCGCGACGACGGGCGCAGGTCGACGATCGTGCCCATCGCCAGGTCCTGCCGGCGCCCGTGACGGTGCAGCGGCACGTGCCGGT
>JBAUGM010000135.1:0-3583 GCA_049679725.1 Tepidisphaeraceae bacterium | reverse complement strand
GGCCGGACGCCTCCAACGCGACGCGCGCCGCGTTCGGGCAGGCGCCCCGGATCTCGTCAGAACGCCTGGGCGAGCCCGATGAGCAGGCCCTCGGGTCCGCTGACCGCGATCAACGCCAAGTGGCTGCTGGACCGCGACGGCGAACTCGTCGCGACCCTCCACGACGGACGGCGACTCCGCCTCGGTCGCGACGACGTCGAAGGCGTCCTCCCGTAGATCGCAAGCTCCACCGCCTCAGGACGACGAAACTGCTGACGGAGCAGGAGCAGACCCGGTCGTTCCGCGGTCATCGCCAGGCTGCTGTGCGGATGGTGCGGGGATGGTGTTGTCGATGAGCACGGCGGCGATGGCGGCGGCGGTGGGAAAGGATTCGGCGTCGAGGACTCGGGTGCGGGCCGATGCGCCGTCGATGAGCAGCGCGAGTTGTTCGCCGAGTTGCTCGGGGTTGGCAGCGCCGGCTTCGCGGGCGGTTTCGATGAGCCGCGCGGCGATGGCGGTCTTGTAATCGCGCGCGCACTGGGATGCGGGGTGCTGAGGGTCGTGGAGTTCCACGGCCGCCGCGATGTAGGGGCACAGAGGCGTGGACGCGGGCATCTCGAAGACGGCGAGGAGCCGTTCGCGGGGTGTGAGGTCGGGGCGGTCGAACACGCCGGGCATGACGTCGGGATCGAATCGGCGCAGGTATTCGGCGACGAGTTCGTCCTTGCTGGTGAAGTGCTGGTAGGCCGTGCGCTTGGACACCTGGGCCACCGCGCAGAGTTGATCCATGCCGGTGCGGTTGATGCCCTGATCGCGGAACAGCTGCCGTGACGCGCTGAGGATACGCTCGCGCGCGCCCCGCCCACGGCGGCGACCTTGCGGGCCCTTTTCCAACTCCGTCATGTCCCCAGCATAGACCGTTCGGTACCGGTCGGTCTATATAGCTTGCGCTCCGGTTGGCCATCCAGTACGTTAGGCAAACAGACCGGTGTACATAGCTGGCCTGTCCTCAACACCGAACGCAAAGGAAGCGATCGTGGGAAAGCTCGATGGCAAGGTCGCCGTGATCACCGGCGGATCCACCGGCATGGGACTGGCCGGCGCCAAGCTGTTCGTCGAGGAAGGAGCGCACGTCTTCATCCAGGCCCGGCGGCAGGAAGCGCTGGACGACGCCGTCGAGCTGATCGGCCGCAACGTCACCGCGGTGCAGGGCGACGCGTCCGACCTGGACGACCTGGACCGCTTCTACGACACGGTCAAGCGGGAGAAGGGCTCGATCGACGTGCTGTGGGCCAGCGCCGGGACGGGCGAACCGGCCGTCCTCGGCGAGATCACCGAGGAACAGTTCCACCGCGCCTTCTGGCTCAACGCGCGCGGCACCCTCTTCACCGTGCAGAAAGCTCTGCCGCTGATGAACGACAACGGCTCGATCTTCATGACCGGATCGAACGCCTCACTCGGCGCCTTCCCCGGCTGGAGCCTCTACGCGGGAAGCAAGGCCGTGCAGCAGGCCTGGGCCCGCGTCTGGCTCAACGAACTGAGGGACCGCAAGATCCGGGTCAACGTCCTGACCCCCGGCCAGGTCGCCACCGCCAAACAGGAAGAACTGTTCGACGAGGCGACCCAGGCCGCGTTCGAGTCCCTCATCCCGCGCGGGAAGATGGGCCGCCCCGAAGAGATCGCCACCGTCGCCCTGTTCCTCGCATCCGACGACTCCAGCTACGTCAACGGCCTGGAACTGATCACCGACGGCGGCACGACCGCCATCTGAAGAGAGAGACATCTCATGAGCAGCATCACCATCATCGGTACGGGAAACATGGCCCGCACCATCGGCACGCTGGCGGCAGCGGGCGGCAACACCGTCGAGGTCATGGGCCGCGATCAGGCCAAGGCCGACGACCTGGCCACGGCTCTCGGCGACGGCGCCACGGCGGGAACGTGGGGCGCCGTCCCGGCCGGGGAGATCGTCATCACGGCCCTGTTGCACGACGGTGTCGTTCCGGTCGTCGCCGCGTACGGGGACGCCCTGGCGGGCAAGGTCATCGTCGACATCAGCAACCCCTTCAACGCCACGTTCGACGGGCTGGCCCACAACGGGGAAACCTCGATCGCGCAGGAAGTCGCCAAGGTGGCCCCGGCCGGCGCCAGTGTGGTGAAGGCGTTCAACACCATCTTCCGCGCTGTCCTGGAGAACGGCCGACCCGACGTCTTCATCGCCGGCGACGATGCGGAGGCCAAGGCGGGCGTGGAGGCGTTCGTCGAGAGCCTCGGGCTGCGCCCGCTGGACGTCGGCGGCCTGAAGATGGCGCACTGGCTGGAAGGAGCTGGTCTGATTACGATGGGCCTCGCCCGCAACGGGGTGGGCCACTGGGACTTCGCCCTCGGCGTCAACGAATTTGCCGCCTGAGCCGCCCCAGCGCCGCAAGCGGTGCGATCATCGGGCACTCAGCGCTTGGTCTCGTACCTGGTCAGGACCACGCCGTGGGGAAACGTCCGGGTCTCCACCAGGCTCAGGTCCACCCAGTTGTCCAGGGCCGTGAAGAACGGCGTGCCGCCGCCCACCAGGACCGGATGGGTGACGGTCACGTACTCGTCGATCAGCCCGGCTCGCATGGCCGCTGCGGCGAGTGTGGCGCCGACGATGTCCATGGGGCCGCCGTCCTCGGCCTTGAGCCGGGTGATCTCGGTGACCGCGTCGCCGGTGACCAGGCGGGCGTTCCAGTCGACCGTGCTGATCGTCGAGGAGAACACCACCTTCGGCATGTCCAGCCAGCGGCGGGCGAACTCGACCTCCGCCGGTGTGGCGCCCGGCTGCTGGCCGGCGGTCGGCCAGTGGGAGCTCATCCCCTCCCACAACCTGCGCCCGTACAGCGCCAGGCCCGTCGCCCCCACCCGGTCGGACCACCACTGGAACAGCTCATCGCACTGCACGCTCCAACCGAGGTCGTCGCCGGGCGCGGCGATGTAGCCGTCCAGGGTCAGGTTCATGGCATAGGTCAGTCTCCGCATACGTCAGCCTCCCGCGAGTCGGTATCTGGCCTACAGACCAGCAGAGCGCGCAAAAATCATCGCTTTCCGGTGCATAAGGAGGCAAGATGAGCCGGCCTACGTCACTGCCTTCCGCGCGCTCGCGACGCGAGAGCGGGCAGAGCGACGCCGTAGAGGTACGCGAGTCCGATGCCGAGCAGGGTCTCACCGACGCGCTCGTTGAGGCGTGAAGCGGCGTCGTGGGGGGTGGCGTAAAGCAGCAGCAGGAAGACGAGAAATGTCGTGAACGCGGGCGTGACGTACCAGCGGCTGCCGTGGGTGCCGCCCGCGCCAGCGACCGCTGCGATCGCCGCGATCGCGTACCAGCCGTCCGCCGGGTTCAGTCGCACGAGGCCGATCGCGACCAGCGCGCCCGTGAGGACAGCGAGGATGCGTCCGGCGCTGCGCAGGCGCTGCATCTCGACGGCGGGTCGCATCACCAGCAGCGCGGCGGCGCACCCCCAACCGACGTGGTCGAAGTCGAGCAGGAAGCCGATCGCGGCGGCCGTCGCACCCGCGGCACCGAGCCGGACGCCGTAGCCGAACGTCGGCTCCGCTCGGTTCGGCGCTGCGC
>JBAUGM010000134.1:0-3845 GCA_049679725.1 Tepidisphaeraceae bacterium | reverse complement strand
GCGCGATCTTGGCGTGGCGCAGTGGGCGTTCGAGCACGGGCAGGAGGCGGGGCGGAACACCGCGACGCTGCCGTCCGCAGCGGGGCGATACATCCCGCTCATCGACTCGCGCGGGACGGCGGGTGTGCTCGCGATCTATCCGCCCGAGGGCGCCGCCGACTGGAGCGCGGACCAGCGGCAGACGGTACAGGCGTTCGCCAACCTCGCCGCCGTTGCCGTCGAGCGCGCCATGCTCGCCGAGGAAGCGCGACAGGCGTGGGAGCGCGTCGAGGCGGAGTTCCTGCGGAACACGCTGCTCTCGGGCGTCTCGCACGAGCTGCGCACGCCCCTCGCCGCCATCACCGGCGCCGCCAGCACGCTGATCGAGACGGGTCAGGGTCTGTCGGACGATGCGCGGGCCGAGATGCTCGACACCGTCTACACCGAGGCCGAGCGCATGGAGCGGCTCATCACGAACCTGCTCGACATGACGCGGCTCGAGTCCGGCGGGATGACGGTGAAGAAGGAATGGCAACCGCTGCAGGAGGCGATCGGCTCGGCCCTGCACCGCATGGAGCGCCGGCTGCGCGGGCGGGGCGTGACGACGGACGTGCCGAACGACCTCCCGCTCGTGCAGATCGACGGCGTGCTGATCGAACAGGTGCTGATGAACCTGATCGACAACGCCGTCGAGTACACGCCGGCCGGCAGCGCGATCGCGGTTGCGGCGCGTGCGACGGGCGATGCGGTGGAAGTCGAGGTTGCCGACGAGGGACCGGGCCTGCCGCCGGGCGCGGAGGATCGCGTGTTTCAGAAGTTCTTCCGCGGGGGTCAGATCGGCGCCCGCCGCGGCATCGGCCTGGGGCTGGCGATTTGCCGTGGCATCGTCGATGCGCACGGTGGGCGGATCACGGCGCGGAATCGACCATCGGGCGGGGCCGTGTTTTCGTTTACGATCCCCGCCACCGCCACGCCGCCGACCGTTGACCGCGCCGCCGACCGGATCGATGCTGCCGCCGCGAAAACCTGACGAGCGAGCGCGCTCGTCCGCGCACCCTGACATGCCCGAGCTGAAGCCCACCATCCTCGTGATCGAAGACGAAGCGCCGCTCCAGCGTTTCCTCCGCGTCACGCTGGAGTCGCAGAACTTCAAGGTCATCGAAGCGCAGATGGGCGAGCACGGCCTGCGTCACGCCGCGATGGCCCAGCCGGACCTGATCATCCTTGACCTGGGGCTGCCGGACATCGACGGCATCGAGGTGACCCGGCGCCTCCGCGAGTCGTCGGCCATCCCGATCATCATCGTGTCGGCGCGCGGGAAGGAGCAGGACAAGGTGGCCGCGCTCGACGCCGGCGCCGACGATTATCTGACCAAGCCGTTCGGCGTGGCGGAGCTGCTGGCGCGCGTGCGCGTCGTCCTGCGCCATCTCGCGACCGCGAACCGTGAGACGGGCGAAAGCGTCTTCGAGGTCGGATCGCTCCGCGCCGACCTGGCCCGCCGGCAGGTCACGGTCGGCGGCAAGCCGGTTCACCTGACGCCGAACGAGTTCAAGCTGCTGGCGGTGCTCATCAAGAACGCCGGGCGCGTCATGACCCACCGCCAGCTCCTCCGCGACGTGTGGGGGCCGGGATCGGGAAACGAGACGCACTACCTCCGCGTCTACATGAACACCTTGCGGCAGAAGCTGGAGGAAGACGCCTCGCGGCCGAAGTACCTGCTGACGGAGCCCGCCGTGGGGTATCGGTTGCAGTCTGAGCCGTGATGGCGTTGGTTGATCTAACTTGTCGCCGCACCTGCTCGATCTCACCCCGGCAGGCAATTCGGCAACGTTCGAATCATTCTGATGTTCTTAAGAACATTAGAATGCCATCGCCCCCGTCGCTCTCGTGGTCGACATTCTCATGTTCTCAAGAACATCAGAATGTCTGAGGGCGGGCAGGCGGGCCCATGTTGTGCCGTCGTAAATATTCTAATGTTCTTAAGAACATCAGAATGATGTGCCTCCTATATCGCCAGTGTGTGATGTGCACCGTGGACGGAGAACACGGGTTGAAAACCCGTGCTGGGAGAAAGTCTCGAACGCCTCGGGTATGTATGACCAGCCGTGCGATGCGACGATCTCGCACCAACCGATCGAGCGTGTCCTCGCTCGTCGCGGCGGGGCAACGTTCGTAACGGTTTTACGCGCGCTGCCCGATATTTATCTCGCGACTCGGCATCCCGCGCAGGTTTGCTTGCCCGCGCGGCGGGGATGGTCGATATTTCCCCGCGGACACCACCTATGCCCAAAGTACGCAAAGCCGTCATCACCGCCGCCGGACGTGGAACCCGCCAGTACCCCGCCAGCAGCGCCGTGCAGAAGGAGATGTTCCCGCTGGTCGATCGCGACGGGCTGACCAAGCCCGTCATCCAGATCATCGGCGAAGAGGCGATCGACTCCGGCATCGAGGAGATCTGCATCATCACGCAACCGGGTGAAGAGTCGCTCTATCGCGAGTACTTCCGCCGGCTGGATGATGACATGGTCAAGGCGTTCCGCGGGAAGGACTGGGCGATCCTGGAGAGCGAGAAGCTCGCCGCCTTCGGCGACCGGCTGCACTTCGCCGAGCAGCACTCGCCCGAAGGATTCGGCCACGCCGTCCACCAGGCGAAAAAGTTCGTCGGCGACGAACCGTTCCTGCTGATGCTGGGCGATCACGTCTACGTGAGCGACGTGAAGGACCGCTGCGCGCGCCAGCTCGTGCGCGTGTACGAACAGTACATGCTCGACGCGCTCACCGGCGTTCAGCCGACGGTCGAAAAACTCCTGCACCTGTTCGGTACGATCAAGGGTCACGCCGTCGATCCGAACAAGGGGATCTACAAGGCGGAGCTGATCATCGAGAAGCCGACGGTCGACTTCGCGCGCGAGCAGCTCGTCACGCCCGGTCTCCCGGCGGGCAACTACCTCGCGCACTTCGGCATGTGGATCTTCGGCCCCCGGATCTTCGACAGTCTCGAATATCTCATCAAGAACAACCTGCGCGAGAAGGGCGAGATCCAGCTCACGGCGGCGCAAGAGCACCTGCGGCAGAACACGGACAAGTACTGGGTCGCCGTGACGCACGGGCAGCGCTATGACACCGGCATCCCCTACGGCCTGATGGAGACGCAACTCGCCCTGGCCCTCAACGGCGTGCATCGCCCGGAGATCTGCGAAGCGATTGCCCGCATCCTCGCGATGCAGGTGAAGTCGTAGGATCCGCGAAGACGGATTCGCCCCCATTTGACGGCCCTCACGCTCGGCAAGAGGCTGTTTTTCCACCCTCGCGACGGTCAAAGAACCCAATTTTTCCCGTCCTGTCCTGTCCGCCGAATTGTGGCGTGGGGGACCATCAGTATAATCCGCCCACCAACGTTTGCCCGGGTGGCCGGGCGTTTGCGTGTGCGTGACACCCGTGCAGGAGGCACCCCGATGGCAGATGCAGGCAGCAATCAAGAGTATCCGACGATTCTCGGACCCGATGCGAACTTCAAGGGCGAGATGAACTTCGAAAAGGGGTTGCGGCTGCAAGGCCGCTTCGAGGGCAAGATGAACACGCCCGGCCGGCTGCACATCGCGAAGGAAGCGCGGATGCAGGCGGACGTGGACTGCGGCGCCTTGATCGTCGAGGGCGACGTGAAGGGCAACCTCAGCGCCAACGACCGGATCGAGCTGAAGAGCACCGCGCGCTACGAGGGCGACCTCCGCGCCAGCAAGCTGACGGTCGACGAAGGCGCGATCTTCAACGGCCACGTGTCCGTCGGGCCCGAAGCCGTCAAGAACAAGCCCGCCCCCGCCCCCGCCGCCGCGGCGACGTCGGGCGGCTCGCGCCCGGGACAGGCC
>JBAUGM010000133.1:0-5832 GCA_049679725.1 Tepidisphaeraceae bacterium | reverse complement strand
CCGCGGGGTTGTTCGGCGCCGGTGGGGTCACTCGTGACATGGTGTTGGTCCTCGGGTTCGGCTTCTCTTCATCACGTTTCACGTCTTCACGTTTCATCCGTCCTCACGCGCGTGAAACGTGAAGACGTGAAACGTGACAAATGCTCGGGCGCCTATCGGTGCGCGTTCACTTCTTCCCCGCCAGCGCCTGCATGCGCGCGCGGGCGGCCGCCGCCTGGGCCGCCTTGTCGTCATTTTGGGCCGCCCCCGCTTTTGGGCCACCCGGCCCACCCCCTCCGCCCTGTTCCTCGGCTTCGGCGATCAGCGCGTCGTCGACCTGGCCGGTCATGATGCCCGCACGCTGCATGCGGTCGACCATCTGCCCCGGCACCTTGCTCTTGTCGATCGCCTCTTCGGCGCTGATCTTTCCCGCCTGGAAGTTCATCCAGAGGTTGTCGTCAAGCAACTGCATGCCGTATCGCTTGCCGGTCTGGATTTCCGAGTCGATGCGGAAGCTCTTGTTCTCGCGGATCAGGTTCTGAATGCCCGGCGTCACGTACATGAACTCGTACGCCGCGAGCATGCCATCCGTGTCCACGCGCGGGCACAGCGCCTGGCTGAGCACGGCGATCAGGTTGTTCGCCAACTGCACGCGGATCTGTTCCTGCTGGTCGGTCGGGAAGGCGTCGACGATACGGTTGATCGTCGAAGCGGCGCCCGAGGTGTGCAGCGTGCCGAACACCAGGTGGCCCGTTTCGGCCGCGGTGATGGCGGAGCTGATCGTCGCCAGGTCGCGCATTTCGCCGACCAGCATCACGTCCGGATCCTGACGCAGCGCGCGGCGCAACGCTTCTGAGAAGTTCGGCACGTCCACGCCGACTTCGCGCTGCACCACGATCGATTTCTTGTGCGGGTGGTAGTACTCGATCGGGTCTTCCATCGTGATGATGTGGCGATCGAAGTTCTCGTTGATGTAGTTGATCATCGTCGCCAGCGTCGTCGTCTTGCCCGATCCCGTGGGCCCGGTGACAAGGAACATGCCGCGCGGGCGCCGGCAGATCTGGCGGGCCATCTCGGGCAGGCCGATCTGCTCGAACGTGAGGATCTTGTTGGGGATTCGACGCAAGACGAGCGAGCAGTTCCCCTTCTGCTTGAAGATGGCGACGCGGAAGCGCGCCTCTTCGCCGTACGCGAAGCCGAAGTCGCCCGAGCCCTGCTCTTCGTACTCCTGCTGGATGCGCTCGGGCGTGATCGACTTCATCAGCGCGGTGGTGTCTTCCGGGTCGAGCACCTTCGTCTGCAATTCGCGCAGGTGCCCGTGCATGCGCAACGTCGGCGGCTTGCCGACCGCCAGGTGCAAGTCCGACGCGCTGCGGCGGACGGTGGTTTCGAGAAGTCGGTCAATCTGAATCGTGCTTGCCATACGTCAAATCCTGTTTTAAACCGCAGATGAACGCGGATGAACGCGGATAAGAAAGATCAGAACAAAACTGCTGATCGCTCTGCTTTATCTGCGTTCATCTGTGTTCATCTGCGGTTCCAATTCTTAGCTCGTGATCACGCCTTCCACCTGCGCCACCTTCACGATCTCCTCCGCCGTCGTCGTACCGGCGAGGACTTTTAAGCGCCCGTCCTGCAAGAGGCTCTTCATCCCGCCCGCCAGGGCCGCCTTGCGGATGCGGTTGGTCGGGGCGCGCTCGAAGGCGAGCGTTCGGATCTCGTTGTTCATCACCATCATCTCGAAGATGCCGACGCGCCCGCGGAAGCCCGTGCCGGTGCAGAAGTCGCACCCGCGCGGCTTGTAGAGCGTGCGGTCCTTGATGTCGTTGGGCGTGATGCCCGAGAGCTTCAGCCACATCGGGTCCGGTTCCTTGTCCGGCTGCTTGCACTTGGGGCACAGCACGCGGATCAGCCGCTGTCCCATGACCGCCTGGATCGAGCTGGCGACGAGGAACGGCTTGACGCCCATGTCGATCAGACGCGTGATCGCGCCGGGCGCGTCGTTCGTGTGCAGCGTGCTGAACACCAGGTGGCCCGTGAGCGCGGCCTGAATCGCGACTTCCGCCACTTCCAGGTCGCGAATTTCACCGACGAGGATGATGTTGGGCGCCTGACGCAGCATCGAGCGAAGGATCTTCGCGAACGTGAGCTGAATGTTCTCCTTCACCTGGCACTGGTTGATGCCGGCGAAGTTGTATTCCACCGGGTCTTCGGCCGTGATGATCTTCTTGTCCGGGCGGTTCAGCTCGTTGAGCGCGCCGTAGAGCGTCGTCGTCTTGCCCGAACCGGTCGGCCCCGTCACCAGGAAGATGCCGTTCGGCCGGCGGATGATCTTCTGGAACGCCTTGTAGTCCTCTTCTTCGAACCCAAGGTTCTGAATGCCGATGCGGACGCTGTCCGGGCGCAGAATACGCAGCACGACCGACTCGCCGTGATAGGCGGGCAGCGTGCTGACGCGGAAGTCGATGTTCGATTTGTCGACCGCCAGCTTGATGCGCCCATCCTGCGGCAAGCGCTTCTCGGCGATGTCGATGCCGGCCATGATCTTCAATCGCGAGATCAGCGGGCCCTTCATGCGCAGCGGGATGCGATCGCGCTCCACGCACTCGCCGTCGATGCGGTAGCGCACGCGGACGCGGTCCTTCATCGGCTCGATGTGAATATCGCTCGCGCGATTGCGCACCGCCTCGGCGATCATCGCCTGCACGAGCTTGATGATCGGCGCCTGCGTCGGATCGTTCTCCGCGTCCCTGCTGATGCCGTCGACGTCGATCGACTTGTCGATCGAGCGGTCGAGCGACTTGTCCAGCGATTTATCGAGCGATTTGTCCAGCGAGTCGCGCAGCCGGTCGATCGTCCGGTCCATCGTCTTGTCGATCGTGTTGGCCGCGGTCGTGTTGAACAGGTCGTCGAGGATCCCCTTGATGCGACCCTTGGGGGCGAGGACCGTGCGGATTTCCTTGCCGGACAACCGGAAGCGAAGGATGTCGAGCATCCCCAGATCCAGCGGGTCGTGGATCGCGATGCGCAGGCGGCCGTTCTCCTTCCCCAGGGGGAGGATCAGGTACTTGCGCATGAGGTCGTCGGGGATCTGGTTGACAGCTTCGGGGGGGACGCCGCTCTTGTCCAGGTCGATGTACTCCATGTTGTGCTGCTGCGCCAGCGCCTTGTAGACGTTGGTTTCGCTCGCGAGCTTGAGATCGACCAGTGCTTCGCCGATGCGGAGGTTCTTCTGGCGGGCGTGGTCCAGCGCCCGCTGGACCTCAGCCGCCTTGACGATGCCCCACTCGACGAGGATTTCGCCCAGCTTTTTCTGCTGCTTCGCCATGGTGCGTGTCCTTCTTGGCCATGTTTCGCTTGTTCAACAACGGAGGGAGGGGCGACCAGGGGCCCCGTGAGCCGCGTCGGTTGGCGATTGTCCGGTCCACTAAGTCTTACCCCGCGCGCTCAACCGAAGTTCGGTCCGCCTCACGGGTTCCATGCGATCGGCCGACCCCGCTAGTAGTCCCCGGGCCGGCAGGCGATCGCAAGCGACAGTCTACCTTCGGATGCGAGTGCTACTCAAGGATTTTCCAAGGATTGGGGACG
Source organism: Tepidisphaeraceae bacterium (assembly GCA_049679725.1). GTDB lineage: Bacteria > Planctomycetota > Phycisphaerae > Tepidisphaerales > Tepidisphaeraceae > DASYWJ01. The sequence goes on along the minus strand of JBAUGM010000133.1, from coordinate 2,265 downwards.
ATCGGGAAATCAAGACCGCGAGCTCCTGCCACGCGGCTGCGACCTGTCGGAGCACGAGCGACCCGTTTGCGGCGGGGTCGTCCAGCCGTGCGCCAGCTTGTAGCCCCAGGCGGAAGCCCGCGGTCTTCCGCGACGCCGCGGGGTCAGGCACACGCCCGATAACCGGCGCGTCACGTGCCAGCACGCGACGACCCCACGCGAATTGTCGATAGCAAACGAGAGCGGCCGGCTGTCCCCACCCCGCTCCTTCTGACATGACACTTCGCCGACGTCTATCCACCCTCTCGTTCTTCGCCGTGCTGACGATCGGCACCGTCGGCGCCGTCGGCGTCGCCGTGCTGCTTGCGCTTCGGCCGGCGCTGGTGGACAAGCGGGTTCGCCTCCTCGGGGAGTACGGGGTGGACGAGGCGATCATCGCCCTGACCGGCCTCACCCTTCTCGCCGCCGCCGTTTCGCTCGCCAACGCGCTGCGCGTGCGCCGGGCCATCAGCAAGCGGCTGGGCAGCTTTCACCTCCCCCTGGGCAGCGCCGCGACGAACCTCGACGATGAGCTGGACGGCATCGCCCAGCAGTTCAACGACCTCACCGCCGCCCTCGCGCTGCTCCGCGCCCGCCAGCGCTCGGAGGACGAGGTCCTGGCCGCCAAGCGGTTCACCGACAACATCATCCAGTCGATGTTCGACGTCCTCATCGTCACCGACCCGGAGCTGCGCATCGTCTCGCTGAACAAGGCGGCCTGCGCGCTGCTGGAGTACACCGAGCTGGAACTCCTGGGCAAATCGATCGAAGAGGTCTTCCGCGAAGAGCGCTACGGCGCGGGCGAGAGCGTGCGCGACCTGCTGCGCAGCAACGCGATGCGCGACAACGAGATGGTCTACCGGACGCGCAGCGGCCGGCAGGTGTCGGCGCTGGTGTCCGCCTCGACGATGCGCGACGACGCCGGGCGCCCGCTGGCGATCATCACCGTCGGCAAGGACATCACCGCGCGCAAGCAGATCGAGCGCGACCTGCACGACGCCATGGCCCAGGCCGAGGCCGCCAACCGGGCGAAGAGCGCGTTCGTGGCCAACATGAGCCACGAGATCCGCACGCCGATGACCGCCATCCTCGGCTACGCCGACCTGCTCACGCGCACCGAGGTTGCCCCCGCCGAGCGCGAGCAGTGCGTCCAGACCATCTGCCGCAACGGCCGGCACCTGCTCAGCATCATCAACGACATCCTCGACGTCTCCAAGATCGAAGCGGGCAAGATGACCGTCGAGCGCATCGCCTGCGTGCCGCACCAGATCGTCTCGGAGATCGCCGCCCTCATGTCCGTCCGCGCCGCCGACCGCAACCTGAAGTTCAACGTCCACTTCACCAGCGCGATCCCGCAGACGATCAAGTCCGACCCCACGCGTCTGCGGCAGATTCTCATGAACCTCCTGGGCAACGCGCTGAAGTTCACCGAGACCGGCGGCGTGCGCCTGCTCGTCAGCTTCGTCGAGCCTCAGCGAAAGGACGGCGCGACGACCGCGCCCACGCTGCGCTTCGACATCGTCGACACGGGCGTCGGCATGAACGCGCCGCAGATCGCCTCGCTCTTCCGCCCGTTCATGCAGGCCGACTCGTCCACCACGCGCAAGTTCGGCGGCACGGGGCTCGGTCTCACAATCTCCAAGCGCCTCGCCGCGATGCTGGGCGGCGACCTGACCGTTCACAGCATCCCCGGCGAAGGGAGCACGTTCTCGCTGACGGTCGCGACGGGCGACCTCGCGGGCGTCGAGATGGCGAAGTATCCATCCCTCGGCGTGGCCCCGCGGCTGGCGGAGGAAGCGATGCGGGAACCCGCGTCGACGCACAAGCTCGTCGGCCGCGTGCTGCTCGCCGAGGACGGCGCCGACAACCGCGCGCTGATCTCGCACTACCTGCGCGAGGTCGGGCTCGACGTGAGCGTCGTCGAGAACGGCCTGGCCGCGCGCGACCTCGCGCTGCGGGCGAACCAGGAAGGCCAGCCGTTCGACGTGATCCTGATGGACATGCAGATGCCGGAGCTGGACGGCTACGAAGCGGCCCGACAGCTCCGCGCCGCGGGATACCGCAAGCCGATCGTCGCGCTCACCGCCCACGCCATGGGCGGCGACCGCGAAAAGTGCATCGCCGCGGGCTGCGACGACTTCGGCGTGAAGCCGATCGAATGGGAAAAGCTGCTCGCCGTGCTGCGCAAGTACACGCGGGAAGCCGATTCCTCTCCCTCTCCTCGTACTCGGGGAGAGGGTTGGGGAG
>JBAUGM010000132.1:0-21834 GCA_049679725.1 Tepidisphaeraceae bacterium | reverse complement strand
GCGCAGCAAAGGGCGAACACAAGGTTCGCCCCTACAGAAGAGCGGACATGCGATTGCCCTGCAATCTTTTGCGTTTGGGCGCGCACCGCTTGACTCGTTTCAAAAAGCGCAGACATTACGCCGCTTGCCGTCAGGGACGGCATAGACTTTCGCGGACCGCGCCCGACCGTCGCGTTTGCCCCAATGGCCCAGATCTTCCATCCCAGCATCAACACGATCGCGAAAGCGAGCATCTTCGGCGCCGTTTTCATCGCCGCAGCCGCGGGGTGGTTCCTCTGGGAGTTCAGCCGTTCGCCGTACGTGACGCAGGTAAACGTCCCGCGCGACCAGCCGGTGCCGTTCAGTCATGAGCATCACGTGGCGGGGTTGGGCATCGATTGCCGGTTCTGCCACACGTCGGTGGAGAAGGCCGCCTTTGCGGGCATGCCGTCGACCAAGACGTGCATGACCTGCCACTCGCAGATCTGGACCAGCGCCCAGATGCTCGAGCCCGTCCGCGCGAGCTGGCGGACGGGTCAGCCGCTGAAGTGGACGCGCGTCAATGACGTGGCCGACTTCGTGCACTTCCCGCACGACGTGCACGTGAACCGCGGTGTGGGGTGCGTCTCCTGCCACGGGCAGGTGAACGAGATGCCGCTGATGTGGAAGACCAAGACGCTGCAGATGTCGTGGTGCCTGGACTGTCACCGCAACCCGGCCCCGCACCTGCGCGAGAAGCTGACCGTCGACCCGGTGACGAAGAAGCCCAAGTACGACCCCGACGTCGCTTTCAAGATGGATTGGCATCCGGACGTCACTCAGACGGAGCGCGGCAAGGTGTTGATGAAAAAGTACAACATCAACACGTACCAGTTGACCAATTGCTCGATGTGCCACTACTAATAAATGAGCTGCCCATCTAAACATGTTGAAGCGAGTCAAGCCGATGCGGCGCCCGTGACGGGCCGCGAGTTCTGGCGCAGCCTGGACGAGCTGTCGAACACGGCTGACTTCCAGGAGCGGCTGCACCGCGAGTTTCCCCGCGCCGCCTCCGAGTGGAACGACGGCCCCAGCCGGCGCAACTTCCTCAAGCTGATGGGCGCATCCCTCGCGCTGGCCGGCGTGCACGGCGGGTGCATGCGGCCGGAAGAGAAGATCGTCCCCTACGTCGTCCCCCCGGAAAACGTCATCCCCGGCAGGCCGCTGTTCTACGCCACCGCCTTCCCCATGGGCGGCTACGGACTGGGCGTCCTCGCCGAGCAGCACGAAGGCCGGCCGACCAAGGTCGAAGGCAACCCCGATCACCCCGCCAGCCTCGGCGCCACCGACGTTCACGCGCAGGCATCCGTCCTCTCGCTCTACGACCCCGAGCACCCCGAAACCGTCACGCAGGCCGGCGAGATCCGCACGTGGACGCGCTTTTTCGAGGTTCTGACCGAAGAGCTGAACGCCAAGCGCAAGTCGGGCGGCGCGGGCTTCCGCATCCTGACGGAAACCATCACCTCGCCCACGCTCATCAGCCAGATCCAGGCGGTGCTCAAGCAGTTCCCGCAGGCGAAGTGGCATCACTACGAGCCCGTCAGCTTCGACGGCGCCCGCGCCGGCGCGATCCAGGCGTTCGGCCGAGCGGTCAACACGGTCTACCACTTCGAGAAAGCCGACCGCATCCTGTCGCTCGATTCCGACTTCCTGATGGTCGGCCCCGCGTCGGTGCGCTACAACCGTGACTTCGCCGCCAAGCGCCGCGTGCACACGACGGGCAGCGGCGCCGCGAAGCAGCAGAGCATACCGATGAGCCGCATGTACGCGGTTCAGAGCACGCCGACGATCACCGCCACGATGGCCGACCATCGCAAGTCGATGTCGGCCGACCAGGTCGAATCTTTCGCGCGGGCCGTGTTGTCACAGCTTCGTGGCCAGAGCGCGGGCGGGCATCCCGAAGCCGACTTCATCGCGAAGATGGCGGCCGACCTCGCGGAGCACAAGGGTCATGCGGTCGTCGTCGCCGGGGAGTACCAGACCGCGGCCGTCCACGCGATCGCGCACGCGATCAACGCCGAGCTCGGCGCGGTTGGCCAGACCGTCGTCTACACCGAGCCCGTCGAAGGTCACGCCGACGCGCAGCTCGACTCGCTCCGGTCGCTCGTCAACGACATGAACGCCGGCCAGGTCGACGTCCTGCTCGTTCTCGGCGGCAACCCCGTCTTCAACGCCCCGGCCGACCTGAAGTTCCGCGAGGCTTACGAGAAGGTTCGGCTTCGCATCCAGCAGAGCCTCTACTACGACGAGACCGGCTTCTACTCGCACTGGCACGTCCCCGAATCGCACTACCTCGAAACGTGGAGCGACATCCGCGGCTACGACGGCACGGTCACGATCATCCAACCCCTGATTCAGCCGCTGCACCAGAGCCGTTCGCAGCATGAGCTTTTGGGGTTCATCCTGGGTTTTCCGGATGCCGGTGCTCGTGAAATAATTCGCGAAGCTTGGCGTTCCCGGGCTCCCAGCGGTGATTTTGAACCGTACTGGCTCAAATCGCTGGAAAAGGGCATCGTCGAGGGCACCGCCGCGCCGGTCGTCAACGTCACGCTGAAAGCCGACGCCATCGGTCAGGCATCGGCGACGGCTCCGAGCGAGCAGGGCGGGCTCGAAGTCATCTTCCGCCCCGACCCCGGCGTGTGGGACGGCCGCTACGCCAACAACGGCTGGCTCCAGGAATTTCCCCGCCCGATCACGAAGCTCACGTGGGACAACGTCGCGATCTTCGCGAAGGACAACGCGCTGGGCGTGAAGAACCAGGACGTTGTCGAGCTCTCCTTCGGCGGCGGCGTCGTCGAGGCGCCGGTCTGGATCGTCCCCGGCCAGCCGAAGGATTCCGTCACGGTTCTCCTCGGCGGCGGGCGCACGACCGTCGGCCGCGTCGGGAAGGACGTTGGCTTCGACGCGTACAAGATCCGCCCGTCCACCGCGATGTGGCACGGCCGCGGCTTGCAGGTGAAGAAGCTCGGCCGCACGCACGAGCTTGCCTGCACGCAAGAGCACCAGATGCTCGAGGGCCGCGACCACCTGAAGGTGTTCACGCTCGGCGAGTTCCAGCATCTTGAGCCCGACAAGACGGTCCACCTCTCCCTCTACCCCGAGCGTCCCGAGCGCCCCGAGTGGCTCGAAAACTCGCACCAGTGGGGCATGACGATCGACCAGAACGTCTGCACCGGGTGCAGCGCGTGTGTCATGGCCTGCAATGCGGAGAACAACATCCCCATCGTCGGCAAGGGCGAGGTCGCCAACGGTCGCGAGATGCACTGGCTGCGCATCGACACCTACTTCCGCGGCGAGCCCGAGAACCCCGAGGGGCCGTACTTCCAGCCGATGCTCTGCCAGCACTGCGAGAAAGCGCCGTGCGAGGTCGTGTGCCCGGTGGGAGCGACGAGCCACTCGGTCGAGGGCATCAACGAGATGACCTACAACCGCTGCATCGGCACGCGGTACTGCTCGAACAACTGCCCCTACAAGGTCCGCCGCTTCAACTTCCTGCAGTACGCGGACATCAAGACGCCGATCCTGCAGCTTGCCCACAACCCCGACGTCACCGTCCGCCAGCGCGGCGTGATGGAGAAGTGCACGTATTGCATCCAGCGCATCAACGGCACGCGCCGCGAGATCAAGAAGGTCAAGGGCGACGCGGTCGACGCGCCGCCCGAGGTGCAGGGCGAGTCGCAGCGCCTCGTCGACAAGATGATGGACGGGCTGGAGACGGCCTGCCAGCAGGCGTGCCCGACCGAAGCGATCACCTTCGGTGACCTGGAGTACAAGTTCGCCGACGGACGGCAGGTAATGGCCAAGCAGCTCAAGGCCGAGCCGCACAACTACGGCGTGCTCACGGAACTCAATACCGTGCCGCGCACGTCGTACCTGGCGCGGCTGACGAACCCGAACCCCGCGATCGACGCCGGGCCGAAGGACACCAGCGTCAGGCCGCACGGCGGGCATGACGAGGCGACGGCGGGGCACGACGCGCCCGCGCAGCACGGCGAGGTAGCCCACTAACATGGCAACGGACCACGCAGCTACTCCCGTCGCATCCCGCGAAGTGCTCGAGCTCACCGCCGAGCGCGCCGCCGACCCCACGCGCCAGATCCTCGGGCCGGGGCACGACTACGCCTCCGTTACGGAGAAGATCAGCGACATCGTCCTCACGAAGCACACCGGCAAGGGCTGGCTGATCGGCTTCGGCATCTCGCTCATCCTGGTGATGGTCCTGCTGGCGGCCGTCAGTTATTTGCTGGCGTACGGCGTGGGCGTGTGGGGCTTGAACATCCCGGTCGGGTGGGCGTTTGACATCACGAACTTCGTCTGGTGGATCGGCATCGGCCACGCCGGCACGCTGATCTCCGCCATCCTGCTGCTGCTCCGCCAGCAGTGGCGCACGAGTATCAACCGGTTCGCCGAAGCCATGACGCTGTTCGCCGTAGCGTGCGCTGGCCTGTTCCCGCTGCTGCACGTCGGCCGGCCGTGGAATGCGTACTGGCTGTTCCCCTACCCGAACACGATGGGCCTGTGGCCGCAGTTCCGCAGCCCGCTGGTGTGGGACGTGTTCGCCGTCTCGACCTACGCGACGATTTCCGCGCTGTTCTGGTACGTCGGGCTGATTCCCGACTTCGCCACCATGCGCGACCGCGCGAAGAACACGGCCGTGAAGCTGATCTACGGCATGTTCGCCATGGGCTGGCGCGGCTCAGCGCTGCACTGGCACCGCTACGAGATGGCGTACCTGCTGCTCGCGGGTCTGGCGACGCCGCTGGTTATCAGCGTGCATACGGTCGTGTCGCTGGACTTCGCCGTGTCCGTGGTCCCGGGCTGGCACGTGACGATCTTCCCGCCGTACTTCGTCGCCGGCGCCATCTTCTCCGGCTTCGCGATGGTGCTCACGCTCACGATTCCGCTGCGCAAGGCGTACGGGCTCGAAGACTTCATCACGACGCGCCACCTCGACAACATGGCGAAGATCGTGCTCGCGACCGGCCTCATCGTCGCGTACGGCTACTTCATGGAAATCTACATGGGGTTCTACAGCACGAACCAGTACGAGACGTTCATGCTGACCAACCGCTTCCACGGCCCCTACGCGGGGACGTACTGGGCGCTGATCCTGTGCAACATCATCACGCCGCAACTGCTGTGGTTTAAGGCGATCCGGCAGTGGCCGCTGGTGCTGTTCATCATCGCGATCATCGTGAACATCGGGATGTGGCTGGAGCGCTTCGTCATCATCGTGACGAGCCTGCACCGCGACTTCCTGCCCAGCTCGTGGGGCATGTTCTATCCGTCGATCTGGGACTGGTCGCTGTACGTCGGATCGATCGGGTTGTTCTTCTGCCTGCTGTTCCTGTTCATTCGCGTTCTGCCGATGATCTCCGTGTTCGAGATGCGCGAGCTGGTATCGAAACAGAAGGGCAAGGGCCACGCGGGCGACGGCGAGTCGCTGGCGAGCGAGCCGTCGCGGGTGGAGGAGACGCTGTGAGAAGCCAACTCCACGTTTACGGACTGCTCGCGGAGTTCGACGACCCCGAGAAGCTGGTCGACGCCGCCCGCGCCGCGCACAAGGCCGGCTACAAGAAGATGGACGGCTACGCGCCGTTCCCCATCCACGGCCTCGCCTCCGCCCTGGGCCTCCGCCAGACGCGGCTGCCCCTGATCGTGCTGTGCGGCGGCATCATCGGGTGTCTCGGCGGGTTCTTCATGCAGTACTTCGCCTCGGTCATCCACTACCCGATGAACATCGGCGGCAAGCCGCTCAACAGTTGGCCGGCGTTCATCATCATCACCTTCGAGACGACGATCCTCTGCGCCGGCCTCTCCGCCGTGCTCGGGATGCTCGCCCTCAACGGGTTACCGCAGCCGTACCACCCGCTGTTCAACGTGGCGAACTTCGAGCTGGCGTCGCGCACGCACTTTTTCCTGTGCATCGAGGCGATCGACAGGAAGTTCGACGTGCAGGGCACGGCCGAGTTCCTCAAGACGCTCAACCCGTCCAGCATCACGGTCGTGCCCGCGGGCAAACTTCAGAAACCCGTCGAGACGGCCACGGGCGGCGCCACGCACACGAGCCTGCCGTCACTGCTCTTGCTCTGCGTCGCGATGCTCGGGCTGCTCGTGGGCTGCGAAGACCCGGCGGACAACGAGCTGTTCAAGATGGACGACTTCGGCCGCATGACGCCGATGGAAGCGACGCGCGCCTTCGACAACGGCTCATCCGCACGGCTGCCCGTCGACGGCACCGTCCCGCGCGGCGACCCGCGGCTCGACCCGCACCTGTCCACCGGAAAGGTCAACGGCAAGGACGCCGAGACGTTCCCGTTCCCCATCACCCGCACGGTGCTCGAGCGCGGCCGGCAGCAGTACACGATCTACTGCTCGGTGTGCCACAACGAGACCGGCGACGGCAAGGGCATGATCGTCCGCCGCGGCTTCACGCCGCCGCCGGCGTACTTCCCGATCGAGGAACACCGCACGTCGAACCCGACGCGATACGAACGGGAGCAGCAGCTCCTGAAGGCGCCGGTCGGGCACTTCTTTGACGTGATGACCAACGGCTGGGGCGCGATGTACAGCGTCAACGACCGCGTCAGCGTGGAAGACCGCTGGGCGATCGCGGCGTACATCCGCGTGCTCCAGTTCAGCCAGAACGCGGACTTGAAGGCGCTGCCCCCCGAGGACCAGCAGAAACTTCTCGCCGCAGCGACGACTCCGGTTCCGACGACCGCATCCCCGACCACCGCCCCCGCGGCGGCAGGGGGTGCGCATTGAGTGAAGCGACGACGATGACGACAACGGCAGCCGTTCCGATGCGCCAGAACCTGCACCCGGCGATCGACCGCATCCAGGTGCCCGCACTGATCGCGGGCGTGGGCGGGTGCGCGCTCCTGGGGCTGGGGTTCCTGACCGCACGCGAGGAGTTCTTCCGCTCGTACCTCTTTGCCTACATGTTCTGGATCGGCATCCCGCTGGGGTCGGCCGGGCTGCTCATGCTCCAGCACCTGACGGGTGGCGCGTGGGGGCTGTCGCTGCGACGCCTGTTCGAGGGCGCCACGCGGACGATCCCGCTCATGGTGCTGCTGTTCATCCCGATCGCGGTCGGCGTCCCGGACCTCTACGTGTGGGTGCACCAGGGCCACGCGGAACTGCACGGCAAAGAGATCTACCTGAACACGACGGGCTGGCTGATCCGGGCGGCGATCTGCTTCGCGATCTGGATCGTCCTGGCGTTCCTGCTGAACCACTGGTCGCTCGCCCAGGATCGCACGGGCAGCCCGACCGCCCTCCGCCGACTCCAGATGATGAGCGGGCCGGGCATCATGCTCTACGTCCTGACCGTCACGTTCGCGACGGTGGACTGGGTCATGTCGATCGACCCGCACTGGGTCTCGACGATGTACAGCCTCATCTTCATCGCCGGGCAGATTCTGGGAGCGCTGGCGCTGATGATCGTCATGCTCGCGTTCCTCTCGCGCCGGCCGCCGCTGTCGCACTACATCACGCGAGACCACTTCCAGGACCTGGGGAACCTGCTGCTGGCGTTCACGATGTTCTGGGCGTACGTCAGCTTCTCGCAGTTCATCATCATGTGGTCGGGCAACATCGCCGAAGAGGTGCCGTACTACCTCATCCGCACCGACGGCTTCCTCCGGTCGGTGGCGCTGATCATCGTGATCTTCCACTTCTTCGTGCCGTTCGTGCTGCTGCTGTCGCGCAAGACCAAACGGTCGGTGCGGACGCTGACGACGGTGGCGGGGATGATCGTCGTCCTGCGGCTCGTCGACATCTTCTGGATCGTCAAGCCCACCTTCGCCCAGGCGCACCACGCCGCGAAGGAGCACGGCTGGACGCTGCACTGGCTTGATTTCGTCGCGCCGGTCGCGATCGGCGGAATCTGGATGTTCGTCTTCATCTGGCAACTGCGTCGCCGGCCGCTCATGCCGCTGCACGACCACCGGCTGGGGGAGGTCGATCGCCATGGCTGATCATCGCGAAGGCAACGTCGTCATTCACCACGAGGAAGTTCCAGAGCAACACCCGGAGCGCCACGAGCACACGGACGTCAGCATCCGCGGCATCTGGTTCACCGCCGCCGCGCTGGTGGCCGTCACGCTCTTCGTGTTCGCGATGCTGTATCTCGTCTTCTTCGTTCTGGAAGACGCGCAGAAGCGCGAGGACGAGGCGAGCCGGCTTTCCGCCATCCAGGACAACACCGCGGGTCCGCCCGCGAGCGTCCCGCGGCTTCAGGGCATCGCCGGGTACGACACGGCCACGCCATCGCAGGCAACCTTGAAGCTGAAGGACGACAACAAGGCGCGCCTCGGCAGCTACGGCAAGACCGACCGCGAAGGCGTCGTGCGCATCCCCGTCGACCGCGCCATCGACCTCGCGCTCCAGCACAACCTGTTCCCGGCCCGCGCGCCGGCAACCCAGCCGGCGGGAGGTCACTGATGCCCGGCATGAACCTCATCGAGATCGTAGCCACTACTCCCTCTCCCCGTACTCGAGGAGAGGGCAGGGGAGAGGGGGCAGCCGCGAAGCGCGACCCGCGAATGCCGAGCGATCTCGCTCCGCGGGTAGGCCCCTCTCCCCAACCCTCTCCCCGAGTACGAGGAGAGGGAGTGAATTCATGGCGCGCCGTAGTCGTACTGCTGCTCCTGGCAACCTCCGCCGTCTCCGCGCAAGAACGCCCGGCCCCCCCGGCGTCCATGCTCCAGCGCGTCGGCATCGATCAGAAGCTCGAAGCGCAGCTCCCCCTCGACCTGACCTTCCGCGACGACACCGGCAAGACCGTTCGCCTCGGCGACTACTTCGGCAAGCGCCCCGTCGTCCTCGCCCTCGTCTATTACGGCTGCCCGTCGCTCTGCACGATGACGCTGAACGGCATGAACCAGTCATTCCGCACGCTCAGCTTCGACATCGGCAAGGAGTACGAGGTCATCACCGTCAGCTTCGACCCCAGCGAAACGCCGGCGCTGGCCGCGGAGAAGAAGGCCAACTACGTCCGCGAGTACGGCAGGGCGGGCGGGGCGCAAGGGTGGCACTTCCTCACCGGCGACGCGCCCGCCATCGCGGCGCTCACGCAGGCGGTCGGGTTCCGATACGTCTGGGACGAGCCGACCAAGCAATTCGCCCACGGCAGCGCGATCATGCTCGCCACGCCGCAGGGCAAGCTGTCGAAGTACTTCTACGGCCTGGAGTACGCTCCGAAGGACCTGCGGCTGGGCATCATCGAGGCGTCGGAAGAGCGGGTCGGCACGCTGGCGGACTCGGTCACGCTCCTGTGCTACCAGTACAACCCGATGACCGGCAAGTACGGCTTCGCCATCATGGCGACGCTCCGCGCCGCGGGCGTGCTCACGCTCCTGCTGCTGGGCGGGTTCATCACCATCAAGTTGCTCCGTGAAAGGCGATCCGTGATCCATCCAAGCGCGCAGGTTGTTCCCGGCGGAGGCAAGGTGTAACCGTGGACGAACGCTTTCGGCTCCATCCCGAGCAGGCTTCCACCGTCGCTGGCGACACCGACGCGCTGTACTTCTTCCTGTCGGCGTTCAGCGCGTTCTTCACGCTGCTGATCTTCGTGCTGATCGTCTACTTCGCGATCAAGTACCGACGCCGACACCCGGATGAAGTCCCGCGCCCGATCCTCGGCTCGGTGAAGCTGGAAATCCTCTGGTCGGTCGTGCCGTTCCTGTTCTCGCTGATCTTCTTCTTCTGGGGCGCCCGCTCGTACTTCCGCATCTATCGCCCGCCCGCCAACGCGATGGAGATCCACGTGATCGGCAAGCAGTGGATGTGGAAGGCGCAGCACCCCAACGGCACGCGCGAGATCAACGCGCTGCACGTCCCGGTCGGGCGCCCGGTGAAGCTGATCCTCTCGTCGCAGGACGTGATCCACAGCTTTTACGTGCCGGCGTTCCGCGTGAAGCAGGACGCCGTGCCCGGTCGCTACACCGTGATGTGGTTCGAGGCGACGAAGGCGGGCGAGTTTCACCTGTTCTGCGCTGAATACTGCGGGACGGACCACTCGCGGATGATCGGCAAGGTGATCGCGATGGAGCAGGCGGACTACGAAGCCTGGCTGTCGGGGAGCAGCCCCGACGAAGCGCCCGCCGCCGCCGGCGCGCGGCACTTCCAGAGCCTCGGCTGCCTCACCTGCCACGGCGCGCAAGCTCCCACGATGGCGGGGCTCTTCGGCAACGAGGTGCGCCTGAACACCGGCAAGACGGTGACGGCGGACGAGAACTACCTCCGCCGCTCGATCCTCGACTCCACCGCCGACATCGTCGACGGCTATAAGCCGCTCATGCCCAGCTTCCGCAACCAGATCACGGAAGAACAACTGGCTGAGCTGATCTCGTACATCAAGTCGCTGAAGGACGCTGCAAAGCCCCAGCCCCAGCCCACGACCGTGCCCACGACGGCGCCGGTTGAGCGCACAGGAGGAGGGGCCACACCATGACCACCATCGACGTCGCACCAGCCCCGCTGGAAGAACCCGAGGATTACCTCAACAAGGCGTACAACATCCGTTCGTGGTTCCTCACCCGGGACCACAAGCGCATCGGGATCATGTACCTGATCCTGATCTCCGCCTTCTATTTGATCGGCGGCGCGTTCGCCACGCTGATCCGCGTCGAGCTGGCCACGCCCGCCGGCGACCTCGTGCAGTCGGACACCTACAACAAGATGTTCACGATGCACGGCGTGATGATGGTCTTCTTCTTCCTCGTGCCGTCCATCCCGGCCACGCTCGGCAACTTCCTGCTGCCGATCATGATCGGCGCGCGCGACCTGGCGTTCCCCAAGATCAACCTGCTCAGTTGGTACCTCCTGCTCATCGGCGGCGCCCTGGCGTTTGGCGCGATGGTGATGGGCGGCGTCGACACCGGCTGGACGTTCTACACGCCTTACAGCAGCGAGTTCGCGCAGACCAACGTCGGGCTCACCGTCATCGGCATCTTCATCGCCGGGTTCAGCTCGATCCTGACCGGCCTGAACTTCGTCGTCACCGTCCACACGATGCGCGCCCCGGGGATGAACTGGTTCCGGCTGCCGTTGTTCGTCTGGGCGATGTACGCGACGAGCATCATCCTCCTGCTCGGCACCCCGGTCATCGCCATTACGCTCCTGCTCGTCGGCGCCGAGCGCATCTTCGACCTGGGCATCTTCGATCCCGCGCTGGGCGGCGATCCCGTCCTCTTCCAGCACCTGTTCTGGTTCTACTCCCACCCGGCCGTCTACATCATGATCCTGCCCTCCATGGGCGTGATCAGCGAGCTCGTCGCCGCCTTCACGCGCAAGCGCATCTTCGGCTACTCGCTCGTGGCCTTCTCCAGCCTCGCCATCGCCGTCATCAGCTTCTTCGTCTGGGGCCACCACATGTTCGTGACGGGCCAGTCCGTCTACGGCGGGATGGTCTTCTCGTTCCTCAGCTTCCTCGTCGCCATCCCCTCGGCCATCAAGGTCTTCAACTGGACCGCGACGATGTACCGCTCGTCCGTCGCCTTCATGACCCCCATGCTCTACGCGTGGGGCTTTATCGGGCTGTTCACGCTCGGCGGGCTGACCGGGCTGTTCCTCGCGTCGCTCGCGGTCGACGTGCACGTGCACGACACCTACTTCATCGTCGCCCACTTCCACTACATCATGGTCGGCGGCGCCGTGTTCGGTTACCTGGGCGGCATCCACTTCTGGTGGCCGAAGATGACCGGCAAGATGTACACCGAGTGGATCGCCAAGTTCGCCGCCTTCACGATCTTCATCGGCTTCAATCTGACGTTCTTTCCGCAGTTCTTCCTCGGCTACCTTGGGATGCCGCGGCGGTACCACACGTACCCGCCGGAGTTCCAGGTGCTGAACGTCATGAGCAGCGCGGGGGCGACGATCCTCGCGGTGGGGCTGGCGTTGCCGGTGTTTTACCTGCTCTGGTCGCTGTGGTTCGGGAAGGACGCCAGCGCCAACCCGTGGGGCGCGGTGGGGCTGGAGTGGACGACGTCGTCCCCGCCCCCAACGGAGAACTTCGAAGAGCAGCCCGTGGTGACCTGGGAAGCGTACGAATATTCACAAGAGGAGCCGCAAGTTGTCGGCACATCACCCAACGATACTAGCGCACCAGTTTGACGACCTGGAGCAGCAGAAAGAGGCCGTCACCCTCGGGATGTGGGCGTTCCTCGCCACCGAAGTCATGTTCTTCGGCGGGGCGTTCGCGGCCTACGCGGTCTACCGCGCGACCTACCCGGAGGCCTTCGCCGCCGCGAGCAGCCTCGAGGACTGGCGCATCGGCGCGTTCAACACCGCCGTGCTGCTGTGCAGCAGCCTCACCGTCGCGCTGGCGGTCCACAAGGCGCAGATCGGCGACAACCGCGGCGTCACCCGCTTCCTGCTCATCACCTGCGGGCTGGCGCTGGCGTTCGTCGCCATCAAGGCGTACGAGTACTCGCACATCATCCACGCCGGCCACGCCCCCTGGCAGCGCGCGGCCGTGCAGCTGTACGCCGGCGACAACCCCACCCCCATCCCGGGCGAGTTCGCCAAGCCGATGCACCTGTTCTTCTCGTTCTACTTCGCGATGACCGCCATCCATGCGACGCACATGATCGTCGGGGTAGGGCTCTTCGCCTGGCTGATCGGGATGGCGCGCAAGAACCGCTTCTCGCCGGAGTACAACAACCCCGTCGAGTGCGTCGGCCTGTACTGGCACTTCGTCGACATCGTGTGGATCTTCCTGTACCCGCTCTTTTACCTGATCGACCCGAAGTGGTGACGCCATGACCCAAGCAACCCACATGCACGGCGAGACGTCCACCGGCGAACTGCCCGGCGCCCCGCACAACCCGCACGTCCCGCTGCGCTCGTACTACCTGGTGTTCGCCGGGCTCATGATCATGCTGGTGGCGACCGTCGTCGCCGCGTTCCTGCCGCTGGGCGGCTTGGGCATCGTCATCGCGCTGCTGATCGCGACCGTGAAGGCCGCCATGGTCGTCTGGATCTTCATGCACGTGAAGTTCGCCAGCCCGCTGACGAAGATCTTCGTGATCTCCGCGTTCTTGTGGCTGGGGATCATGTTCGTCTTCACCTTCTCCGACTACTTCACCCGCGGCTGGCTCCCGATGTCGGCGGGGTGGACGGAAAGCCCGATCCGCGCCGAGCGCTACCTCCCGCCGCCCCCCGCCACGGAAACCCCGGGCGGCGCGCCCGCGCCATCCGGCCACTAAAAGCAGTTCGCCCGAGGTGACGCGCGTGGCGATCGCCATCCTGTGGGTTACCTCAGGGTTTGTGAATCTTTAGTGGCCTGGGCGTCTCGCCCATGCGTCTTCGAACAGGAATGCATGGGCGAGACGCCCATGCCACTGAAAACTTCACACGCTCTCAGGATGACGCAGACCGCGGCGCCGCAGCGCTGACCCCCTTTTTGGTGGTTTGATATAGTCGGTTGCGTGCGATGAGCCCGTGCCCGGCGAGAAACGACCTGCCACCGCAGCCGCAGCCGCAGGTTCAGGATCGATGGCGGCGGCGCTTCTTCGACCGGCCGGAGAACCGCACCCTCTGGCTCCGCCTGTTCCAAGCCGTCGACGTCACGTTCTGTCGCATCTATCACCGCTTGCAGCTCTACTCGCCCTGCCCGGTGCCGCTCGACGGCCCGGCCATCCTCGCGTGCAATCACGCCAGTGGCCTGGACCCGCCGCTCCTCCAGTCGGTGGTCCCGCGCCTGATCCATTTCATGGCCGACCAGGAACTGAACGACGTGCCGGTCGCGAACTGGGTGCTTCGAAAGCTCCAGAGCATTCCCGTCCCCCGGACCGGCGGCGGCGCCAGCGCCATCCGCGCCGCCCTGCGCATGCTGGAGCAGGGCGAGCTGCTCGGCCTCTTCCCCGAAGGGCGGATCGAGTACGACCGCGCGCTCCTGCCGTTTCAGACCGGCGTGGCGCTGCTGGCCATCAAGGGAAACGCCCCGGTCTATCCGGTTTACCTCGACGGAACGCAGCGGAACACGCCGTCGCTGCTGACGGCGTACTTCAAACCGAACCGTGCCGTAATCGCCTTCGGCCCGCCGGTGCAGTTCGACCGCGGCTCGGTGCACAAGGACGCGCTGCTCGCGGCCACCAGCGCGATCCAGTCGGCCGTGCAGCGCCTGATGGACGAGGTCGTGGGCAGCGGCGCGGTCGCCATCCGCATGTCCCGGCCACACGGACGGGTGGACCTCTTCCGGCGGGGCTCGATCGCGCGACGATCGGCGAGGCCGGCGCGACCTACCGCGAACGTGAACGGGGATTCATAGTCGCCTGGTTATCCCGCGTCGCCGTCACCGGGTTTTCGTCGGAGCGGTCGTCGCTTGCGGAGGAATGCGGGCCGGCCACACGAAGATTCTGGAGGCAACGCCTTTCGGGGGCATTGCCTTCACTAGCATATCTGCCTTCAACTCGTCCAGCTTCATTGGTCCGCCTTCGTCCCATGTATCCCCGACCAAGGATGCGACGCGAATGATCTTCGTCTCTTTGTCCGTCTGAACAATGGGCGACACTGGCTCGGTGCCGCTTGGTGTCTTCGTGAGATGGATGGCCGCGCCTTCCACCTCGCTGATCAGACCAGTCGATGAGGGTGACCATGCGTGGACGATCAGTCGCGGATTCGGTTCTCGATCCGTGGACGCTTCCCGCCGGGCCGACAGGTCCATTCCAGCCTGAAGTTTGTCCAACGCGCTTCGCTCATTGTCGAGAATGACTCGCGTCCGTTGGTCGGTCTCCACAGTGATGGGCGCTGCGTCGGATGGCTGCCACAGCGGCTGAATCACCAGCCGCGCGCCGTCAACCTTGATCAGCGTTCCGGCCTTCAGCAGACGCTGAGTTACCGGTTGCGTCGATTGCGCAAAAGCGACGACCGCGAACGAAGCCACGAACGCCGTTACTGACAGCCGCCGGACGATGCGCACGAACACACTCCTATAGCGAGATAACGTAAGGCCGATCAGCGGCCGGCGCACACCGGCCCACGAACTGCAAGTTACCAGCCCCGCCGGTCCGCTGCATGGATGGTTGTTATGTCGCCGCCGAACCAGGATCGCCCGGGCCCATCAGGCGACGCAGGTCATCCGGGTCGATGACCGTCGTGATGAAGCCGCACGAAAGGCAGGCGTTCGTCAGGGTCTTCGCGCCATTGCTCAACGTCCAGAAACTCTTAACCCGCTTGGGCATGAAACGAACGCCGGTTCCACCAGTCAATTTGCCCTCTACGACTCGGGTGCTGCCGCAATGCGGGCACGTCAGCGCGGAATCGTCCCGCGAGCGCGGCGTTTGATAATTGAGGGGTTCCTGCGACATAGTAGATCGTCCACAGACCAATCATCATGCCGCCAATTGCCGGCGTTGGTGTCACGATAGAACGTCGACGTGAGCGTCGCAAGCGGATGCTTGAGCCGGCGGCGCAGCGATGTCGGTCGGGCCGCGCAAATCATCAGCCGCGAGGGGAACGGGCTGAAAGACCGTCTCGCATGTCCACGTGCGGGATGCGGAACCCTGTCCGGGAGCGGGTCGGCTGGCTGCGACCCTGCGCGCGGGGGCGGCGGTGGCGGCAGTCTGGGCAAGCAAGATTGCGCGTTTGTCGTGATAAACGCGCAAAAGGAGTTACGGCAATTCGCCCGGAATGCAGAATTCTTTGTGCGGTTTTCCGGGGGTTTTCGCGCGGGCGGGGGATCGGCGTGCGCGAATGTCATGACAATCGCGCACGGGTCGCCAGAGATGGGGCGCGCCCGGTGCGCCCCTCTGGTCGGCCTTCCCAGGGAGAAGGCGAGCGACGGGACGGCGGATGCACGACAGTGCACGAAGATGCACGATCTCGGCCGCGCGATGTGCGGGAATGTGCGGGAATGTTCAGCGCCAACGCGATTGTACGAAACGAACCCAATCGCCCGCAGCGCCGGGCGGCGAGGTTCGTGAGAGCACATGCAGGCGCGATCAGGCGAGACGCCCAAGCTACCGTGCGCGCGTTGACGTGGGTTTACCTACGTTGACCTGGGTTGACCCAATGTGCCGGAATCTTCCATCCCGGCGCGAAATGACGAAACGAACCCAAAAGCGCCCAACCCCTTCGCGCGCCAATGTCAACGCCCCGGTCACGTCGATGGGAAAGCCGATGAGCTGCTCACGCGCACATGACCGTCATCAGCCGGGCGACGTCGAGGGGTTTGGTGAAGGTGTGTTCCGCGCCTTCCACCCGCGCGGCGCGGAGCATTTCGGAATCGCATCCGGTGATGATGCAGACCCGCGCGGCGATCTGATCGCTGCGGACCTTGCGCAGGACGTTCAAACCCGACCCATCGGGGAGCATCAAATCGAGCAGGACCCACTGCGGCGCCCCCTCGAGTCCGGCGATCGCGTCGGCGACGGTGCCGGCTTCAGACACGGCAAAGCCCTGGCGCTGGAGCAGCCTGGTGATCGCCGTCCGCGCCGCCCGGTCGTCCTCCACGATCAGCACCGATCGCCCCATCGCCGGCGCCGGCGTCGGGAACGGTTGCGACGCGGACGCTCGCATCGGGGACGCCGGCGTCGGAGAGGACGACCTCGAAACAGCTTCCGTCCGGCCCGGTGCGCGCGAGTCGGACGTCGCCCCCGATGTGTCGCGCGAGCGATCGGCAGATGGCCAGGCCCATCCCAAATCCCTTGCTTCGGTCTCGTTCATAGTTGTTCACTTGGTAGAACTCGTCGAAGAGTTGCGGAACGTGCTCCGCCGAAACGCCAACTCCCGTATCGCACACCCGGACGCAGACCTCGCCATCGCGCACCAGCATGTCCAGCGTGACGCCGCCGTCGTTCGTGTACTTGATCGCGTTGTCCACGAGGTTGCTGATGATCCGCTCGAGCTTCTGGCGATCGGTCAGCACGTGCACGTCAGCTTCGGCGTCGGCGATGCGCAGGTACAGACCCTTCTGCTCGGTCAGCGGGGCGAAGCGGCGGACGACCTGCTGGAACGTCGCCGCCAGCGAGACGCGCTCGAGCTCGTTGTGGTCCTGCGCCCCGACCTTGGCGAAGTCGAGCAGCTTGGTCACCAGGTCGCCCGCGGCGACGGCGTTCTCGACGATCATCTGCACGCTCTCGGCGTCGGCCTCGTCGCTCACGCTCATCTTCAGCAGGTGCGCGTTGAGCAGCACGTTGTGCAGCGGGGCGCGGATGTCGTGGCTCAGCGCGTTGAGGAAGAAGCTCTTCTGCCGCGCCTGCAGCTCCTTCTCGGCGGCGAGCTGCTTCTGGTCCTCGACGTCGGCGCAGGCGCCGAGCCATTTGACGGCGGCGCCGTTCACGATAGGGGTGGCCTTGATGACAAACGTGCGATACGCGCCGGTGGCGCTCGCGGAGGCGGCGCCGACGTTCCCGGCCGCGGGAGCGGCGCCCTTCAGGCGCGCCTCGATGGTGACGGGCTGGCGCGACGCCAACGCCTCGTTCCACTGTGCCCAGACGCGCTGCCACTCATCCGGGTGCAGCGCCTCGAGCCACGTGCAATCGTCGCCGGCGTACTCGCGCCAGCGCTGGTTGGAGAAGTCGACTCGGCCGTCGTCCGTCGCCGTCCACACCGTGTGTGGCAGCAGCTCGGCGATCTCGCGGTACCGCCTGGCGGAGCGCTCCAGTTCGTCCACGTGCTTGAGCCGCTCGTCCATCAGGCTCGGCCCGCGCGTGCGGAGGACGAACGACCACGCGTGGATCGCGAGCAGGAGCAGCCCGGCGTCGTACAGTCGCCAGACGAGGAACGGCGCATCGCTTGTGTACAACACGATACCGCAGACCACGCAGGCGATGCAGATGTTCCGCAGCCGCGCGAGGGCGGCGCGGGACTCGGCGTGGTGCGACAGCTTCGACTGGAAGAACCAGTTGACGGCGATCGCGCAATACCCGGCGAGGACGAGCACGCTGAGGACGATCGTGACCCAGGCGAGGATCAGCTCGAGTTGCCCGAAGGCCGCGACGTCGCCGCCGCTGCCCGCGACGCCGGTGGAACTGCCGTTGAACCAGCGAAGAAGATTCATCTGCGTTCTACCCCGATGTGCAACACACTCTCATGCGCCCGTGCGCCGCGCCGCTACGCCCCGATCAGCGCGGAGGCAGGGAGAGGCGGTACTTCACCCAGCCGGTTCGCCACGTCAGCGTGTACGTGTCTTCCAGCGGCACCCACCGCGCGCTGCCGTCAGCCATGTAGCCGTTGATCCCGCGCTTGTGTCGAGCGATGAGGAAGCGCCAGTGCTCCGGATGGCTGGCCGGCATCTCGCCCTGGAGATCCGGCGGAGGCGCGGCGGGAAAGGCTTCCAGGCCGTTGAGCGGCTCAACTTCGAAGTAGGTCGAGTCCAGAAACACGGGGACGTTGGAGGGATCCTTCACCGCGGTGATATGCACGGCGTCCCCCTTTTCGCCGAAACCACCGCTGGGAGCGCCGCCGGCCGTCAGGAAGCGGTTGTAGCCGAAGCTGCCGTCGCGGAAAATCAGCGCGTTGAGCCGGATCGGGGTGCCGGAAGAGTCGTGGCGCCCGCTCCACGCGTAGTTGACGTTGCCCGCGCCCGGGTAGCCCTGCCTGAAGGGAATGGGATCGAACGCGGCGGGGCAGAGGAGCGCTTCCCCGCGAACCTTGTACGCTTCGAGGATGCCCGGCCAATACCCGCGCCACGCGGTGTCGGGCGTGAAGGGCATGCGCCGGACCCAGTAGGGCAGGTGTCCGCGGTTCTCGGCGAGGTACATTTGCCACGCCGTTCCCATCTGCCGCAGGTTCGAGAGGCACCCCGTCGCCCGCGCCGCGGCCCGCGCCTGCCCGAGCGCGGGCATGAGCAGGGCGACGAGCAGAGCGATCAGACCGATGACGACGAGCAACTCCGTCAGCGTGAAGCCGGCCCGAATGGACGTGAACCCGACCCGTCTGGGCGCCTGCTTCGGCCTGTTCGTGACGTCGTTGCTGCTGCCCCTGCTGTTGAGCTGTCGCATGCGTGCTCCCTGCTTCTGCTCACGCGCGGCGCCCGCCCTTCGCCTGGGTTCCGTCTGGTTCGAAATTTAGTCGTAAAGCACGTACTCCACGTCGGTGGCCTCGTCGCCGGCATCGGCGTAGAGCAGGTCGTCGCCTTCGTCGCCGAAGATCTCGTCCGGTTCGCCGTCGCCGTCGGCGCTGAACACGTCGTTCCCGAAGCCGCCGAACATGACGTCGACGCCCGCGCCGCCGTCAAGCACGTCATCGTACCCGGAGCCGATCAGCGTGTCGTCCCCGTTGTCGCCGCGGAGGGCCACGCCATACTGGTTGGCGGAACCGTCGATCCGGTCGTTGCCGTCTCCGCCGCGGATCTCTGGGTCGATGCACGCGCCGGCGACGGTGATGTCGTCGCTGCCGCCTTCGCCGTACACCTCGCCCAGGAAGGCGTCGGCGATGTATACGACGTCGTCCTGCTCGCCGGCCCAGATCGAGCCGTCGAAGTTGAGGATGATGGTGTCGCTCCCATCACCGGCGGAGATGCTGGCGCCGATCATGCCGGCGCCGTCTTGGCTGACGACGCTGATGAAATCGTCGCCTCCGCCCGCGTGGACGTAAATGTAGAGGACGCCGGTGTACTCCGTGCCGTCGATCTTGAACGACCCCGTCTCCTGGCGGACCTTGACGTCGATCACGTCGTTCGACGCATCGCCGTGGATTTCGAAGTACCCAGTATAGGCTTGAGCGACGGTGACGGCGAAGAGACGCCGATTCTCCAGCGATTCACAGTGCATGCGGGAACCCTTCGTTTGAGTGCCGGGACCGGAACCGCGCGAGAGACGCGCACGCGCGCATCAGAGGAACACCTGCTCGCGCGGGCCGCGTCAGCGGCGGACGCGCGCGAGACGCGCGATTGGCTATCGCCCCCCTGAACCAGAAGGGCGCGGCCCGATTTTGGAGTGCCGCACTTGCGGGAGGGAATTCTGGTGGGCTGACATCTGGCGAACTCCTTTCGCTCAAAGCCCGTCGCGCCGGTCTGCCGGCCGAGATCGCTCGATGACGCGCTCCGTGTCCTGTGTTGCCCGGGACAGAAATACCCGCGCGCTGCGTGCGGCCAACCTCGCACGGCATAGCCGAACTCATGCAAGGTCGCGAAATCTTGACGCGCGAATCGAGGATGTCAATGCAGAAGTTCCCGCATCCCGACAAAATCTGGAATTTCCGACGCTAGCGTCGGCGAGGAACGTCGGCGTCGGCGGCCCAGTTCGCGTCCAGCACGGTGACGGCACCGTACGGGTCGTAGACGTACCGCTCGATCACCGTCCCGGACGTGTTGACCAGCGCCGTGACGTTGAAGTTCGCGTCGTGCTGGGCGTACAGCCGCTCCTCTATAGGTAACCCGGTCCCAGATCAGCACTGAATTTGCCACGACCTTGGATGAATGGGCGCTGCAGGATTGGCGGATATTCGCCGGTCGGGTCCGTATATCGACCTGGGTTGCCGCGAACGTACTGATATAAACTGAGACCGTCAGCAAATCTGGCCGGATCCTGCTGCACCCACCTTCCCAGCGTCGGGCTGTAGTCGCGGTGGCGGAAGTGGTAGAGGCCGGCGGCGGCGTCGTAGCGGCCGCCCTGGTGGAGGTAGACCCAGCCGACGTCGCTAAGCCCGTCACCGTCGGCGGCCCAGTTCGCGTCCAGCACGGTGGCGGCCCCGTACGGGTCGTACACGTACCGCTCGATCACCGCACCCGAAGTGTTGACCAGCGCCGTGACGTTGAAGTTCGCATCGTGCTGGGCGTACAGCCGCTCTTCTAGCCCGCCGCCGGCGACGGTATCGCGGTCGCGCAGGACCATCGCGTCGACGTAGACGGGGCTCCAGACGTTCTGCGCCTTGACCGTCGATCCCTCCCGCTCTTCGAGCACCTGCCATTCGGCGGAGTAATATAGTGAACGGCCACTGTGCTCCGCCTTAAGGGTGATGGACCCGCCATTGTGACGCCCGAATAGGCTCGCACCTGGTTCATCAAAGCCACCGTCATACGTCACGGTTTCTTGACCCTTTCCATCCTCTTCATCCTTAATGCCTGGAGCGCTTACGGATATGTCGCCCGCTGTCGAACTGCTCTTGATGTCGGCCTTAACGCGCATCCAATCGTGTGGCGGAACGGAAGCATTGAAGCCGCCTGGCCCAACCCATTCTGGGAAAGCGATCGTCGCCGTGGACGTACCCGAGCCGCTGTACGCTTCGCTCCCATATTCGGTCCAGATAATAGAGAAGAGCGTGCGGTGCTCCAACGGCTCGAAGACTGTGGCGACAGCGCGCGAGAGCCGTAGTATTGGGACGAGCGGTGGAGCGCTTGGCGGCGAATCGACGTGACATGATTCCTCCCTGAATCGCGCAAGCGCCGGCGCGCACGCACGGCGCGGCGGCGGCGGCGGCGGAGTTGGTTCTGCTTGCTGGAGATGCGATTCGAGGCGGCGCCGATGTGACGATTCTCTTGGCGCTGCCGGTTCCCCAACCAGAGTTCCCCAAAATGATCCCGCTGATCTCTGGAAGCTGACGCGAGGGCAACATACCTCGCATCGGAGCGCAGTCAAACAGATTTCTGAATGTTCTCGCCATGCAAATACACTTTCCGAAAATGGGGCGGCACAGATTCTCCGCTTGCGCGCACGACGTGATCGTCGACACGAAAGGGGTGATCGCGCGCTCGGCAGGTCCGGCGTAATGCGCGTCGGCGACGATCGCGCACGCGTGAACTGCGCTCGGTGGTCTCGCGCCACGCGCCGTGTACGCGGCACCGTCGCTCGTGGAAGCGGCTGTGCCGGTGGTGCACGCCAACGACGCGCTCGCGTACCCGGCAGCAGTGCCGGGCAACACGAG
>JBAUGM010000131.1:0-13798 GCA_049679725.1 Tepidisphaeraceae bacterium | reverse complement strand
GGCGAGACGCCCAAGCCACGAAAAAAATGATACTTTTCGCCGTCGAGGAAAACGAGTATGACCCGCCCCATGAGTCGTACCCCATTCACGATCTGGTGCAATACGAAATTCGCCGAGCCGATTCTCTACCGCCTGAAGTCGGCCGTCGCGCCGCACAGGCTGGTCATCGCCTCAGCCCAGCAGGCTTCCAACCTCATCGGAGCCGACCGCGACCCCGTCCTCGCTGATGCCGACATCGCGCTCGGGCAACCCAACCCCGACCAGGTCCTCGAGATTCCCCGCATCAAGTGGGTTCACCTGACGACGGCCGGCTACACGCGCTACGACACGCCCGCCTTCCGCGAGGGGATGAAATCCCGCGGCGGAATCCTGACCAACAGTTCCGATGTCTACGACGAGCCCTGCGCCGAGCACCTCCTGGCGATGATGCTCGCCCTCGCCCGCCAACTCCCCGTCGCCCTGCTCGATCAGCATGGATCGCGCGCGTGGCCGTACCTGCCGATCCGCGCGCGGTCTTGTTTGCTCACCGGTCAGTCAGCGATCCTGTATGGCTACGGCGCCATCGCCGACCGGCTCGTCGAACTGCTTCAACCCTTTGGCATGAACCTGATCGGCGTCCGCCGCAAACCGCAGGGCGATGAGCCGATCCGCGTCGTGACCGTCGAGGAAGCCGATCGGCTTCTCCCCGAATCCGATCACGTGGTCAACATCCTCCCCGCGTCCGATCAGACGGAAGGCTTCTTCGATGCCGCTCGCCTGGCGCGATTGAAGCCGTCCGCCATCTACTACAGCGTCGGCCGCGGCTCGACGACGGATCAGGAGGCGCTTCGATCGGCGCTGGAAGCGAAGACGATCGCCGCCGCGTACCTCGACGTGACGACGCCGGAGCCGCTGCCGCCCGATCATCCACTGTGGCGCGCGCCCAACTGCTTCATCACTCCCCACACCGCCGGCGGGCACACGACGGAGTTCGAGCGGCTGGCGGATCATTTCGTCGCGAACCTCAAGCGCTACGAGACCGGCGAGTCCTTGGTCGATTGGGTGATTTGATCGTCTGCAATCGTTGTGGCTTGAGCGTCTCGCCCGAGCGCTGCGGCGGAGCCGCTCCGCGGAAAAGCTCGGGCGAGACGCCCAAGCCACAGAAAGGCGCCGCGCATCTCACGCATTCGCGAACACCTCGCGGTTGCCCAGCACGATTCGCACCAGCACGGCCGCGTATTCGCAGTACCCCGTCGGACCTGCCGGCGTCACCGATCCGTCCGGCTGCGCGTGATACCGCTCGTGCCACTGCCAGCCGTGCCGCTCGCCCATGCGGCAGACGAGGCGGACCGACTCGCGCAGCCGCTCGACATCCCCCATCCGCCTGCACGCCAAGGCTTCGAGGTACCACACCCGCCCCATCGCCGCGACATCGTAGAAGTCGCCGTTGGCGTGAACGAACGGCAGCGGTTCGGGTTTCTCCCAATCCTGATACGCCAGCGGGTCCGACACGAGCTGCGTCGGCATCCCGCCGTGCCAGAACGCGGGCTCGCGCGTGAGCAGCGGCCACAACGTCGCCGCCTGCTCGTCCGTCGCGACGCCCAGGGCGATCGCGGCCCAATCCACGTCCGACAATCCGTGCAGATCGACGACGCCATGCGTCGGGTGAACGTACTCGGCGAAGTGATCGCCCAACCAGAAGATCTCGCGAAACGTCGCCGCGAGCATCTCGGCTTCGCCCAACCAGCGCGCCGCGCGGTTCGCATCGCCGGCAAGCTCGCACATCCGCGCCAGCACCCGCATCGCGCGCACCGCGTAGCACTGCGTCACCCCATCCCACTGATCTCGCGGCGGACACTCGACATAGAATCCCGCACCCGCGATCAACCCGTTTCCGCTCTTCCGCGAGAGCACGTGCTCCCCCGCACGCTCGATCGAGGCGAGGTTGTCCTTCAACCACTCGACGGCCGACTGATCGGACGCGATCTCCCCCGCCGTCAGCACGTAACAAATCGGCGCAAGGACTGAGAGTGGATTCGCGAAGGACTGCCAGTGGTCGAAGAGCCCGATCCATCGTCGCGGCGCTTCCCCGCGCGGCGCGTGGGTGTAAATATCGTCGGGGTAGCGCATGCCGCGCAGATACGATTCGATCGCAGGCGGCGGTGCGTCGCCGGGGAAGATCGCGAAGGGGATGTTGCCGTCGCGATCGCGCTGGGATGCGCGCACGAACGCGAAATAGTCGAGTACGAGTTGCCGCCGCCCGAGCAGCAGGTAACCCCCCGCCATCTCCCACGAGTCGAGCCCGGGCCAGGTCGATTCGGAGCCGAAGTGACGCCCGTCCACGGTGACCGTGAAGTGACCCGGATACGCGGGTCGCGACATCGCCGGCAACAGCGTCCGCTCGACCGCGGCAGCGACGCCGGCGCGGATGAGGGGGTCGGCAATCGCGTGCATCGAAGCATCCTCCATGGCCGGGCCGAATTTTACACATCGGATTGTGTAATGTATCCTGTGGACATGGCGACCAATCTTCAAATCGACGAAAGGCTCCTGCGGGAAGCGCAGAAGCTCGGCAACTTGAAGACCAAGCGAGAAACGGTCAACCAGGCGCTGGCGGAGTTCGTCCGTCGACGCGAGCAGATGAAGATGATCGAGTTGTTCGGTACCCTCGAGGACGACGCATTCTGGGATGCGCCGCCCGCCGCGGCCAAGGTCGCCGGCAGATCAACGCGCAAGAAGCGGATGGCGTCGTGAGCGTCCTGGTCGACTCGACGATCTGGTCGCTGGCACTTCGTAGAAAGACGGCGGCTGCTCCCGAGGTCGACCTGCTGAGGCGGCTCGTGCGGCGGGATGAAGCAAGAATCATCGGGGCGGTGCGGCAGGAAGTGCTTTCCGGGATTCGGAGTCAAGCCGACTTCATCATCATCCGCGATCGTCTCCGCGCCTTCCCCGATATCACGCTCGCCGAGAAACATCACGAGCGCGCCGCCGAGTTCTACAACACGTGCCGTACCCATGGCGTGCAGGGCTCCTCGACTGATTTCCTGATCTGCGCAGTCGCGGATATGGAACAGATGCAGGTCTTCACGACCGACGATGATTTCGAACGCTACGCACGCCACCTGCCGATCGATCTGCTCTGACGCAGACAACGCGATTGCCCGCCCCGCATTAGGAACGCCGAGCCGATGGGGTGTGACGAGCCGATCGGTTTGTTGCTCGTGACCTGGCAGGTGGAGCATCATCTCGACTCATGCCGACGACGAGCATGCGCTGGCGACACGTCATCATCAATACGCGACGCAGTTGGCTGCACGGAGATGAGCGCGGGTTCCGGAGTCGATCGCACCGCATTCACTCGTCGGGCGATTACAAGAAGCCGCCCCCACCCCACGAACACCAAGGACTGCGCGACTACCATCGCGAGCGATCCGGGAAGGCCGTGACGGTTCAGAGGGATCTACGTGAGATCGTCGTCCGCGCGTTCGTCGCGAAGCTGCGCGACCTCGGCTATCGCGTCATCGTCGTCTCCGCGAGCGGGCGGCACGTGCACGCGCTCGTGCAGCTGCCTGATAACCGCGCAGACGTCCGGCGCATCATCGGAAAGTGCAAGCAGCGCGCGAGCCATGCGCTGCGCGACGTGTTGCCCGGGAGCATTTGGGCTGCGGGTGGAGAGTACAAGCGGATCAAGGATCGGTCTCATCACGAGAATGCCTTCAACTACATTCGCACGAAGCAGGGACCGGACGCGCTGGTGTGGTCGATCAGGCCTGATGAGAATTGGATCGACGTGCCCGCGCGGAAGAATCCGGGTCTTCGCTAAAGCTCAGACACCGGCGTGGGTGAAGGGATCCGCGCACCTCTACCACCACGCCGGTGTCTGAGCCCGAAAGGCGAAGACCCGGATTCTTCCGTCTCGCGCGAAGAAACTCACCGATCAAACTGCGCATCAAACGCGATCGCACTCGGCTTGAAGTCGATGCGCTTCACGTACGCGCACGCCTCCGTCGCGCCGTGCTCGCGGTCCATTCGAGAATCTTCCCACTCGACGCTCAGCGGGCCCTGGTAGCCGATGTCGTTCAGCGCAACGATGATGTCCTCGAACTTGATGTCGCCGTGCCCGAGGGAGCGGAAGTCCCAATAGCGCGCCGGGTCGGCGAAGGTCGTGTGCCCGCCGAAGACGCCCGCGGTGCCGTCGCCGTGGCCCCACCAGGCGTCCTTCATGTGGACGTGGTAGATGCGGTCCTTAAACGTGCGGATGAACTTCACGTAGTCGACGTGCTGGTAGCCGAGGTGGGACGGGTCGTAGTTGAAGCCGAAACGCTTGTGGCCCTTCACCGCTTCGACGGCGCGGGCGGCGCTGGCGATGTCGAACGCGATCTCGGTCGGGTGCACTTCCAGCGCGAAGTTGACGTCGGCCTTGTCGAACTCGTTGAGGATCGGCGTCCAGCGCTTGGCGAAGTCGTCGAAACCCTTCTGCCAGTATTTTTGGTCGGTGGGCGGGAATGCGTAGATGCTGTGCCAGATGCTCGAGCCGGTGAACCCGTTCACGACCGCGGTGAAGTTTGACTTCTTCGGCGCGGCGTCGATGAACTTCCGGCAGGCCTTGGCGGTGTCGATCATCTTCCGCGCGGCCCGCTTGCGGACGCCTTCCGGCTCCCCGTCGCCCCAGACGTCCTTCGGGAGGATCAGCTTGTGCCGCTCGTCGATCAGGTCGCACACCGCCTGCCCGACGAGATGGTTCGAGATTGCGTACGCGGTGAGCCCGTGCTTCTGCAGGATCTCCCAGCGGCCCTTCGCGTAGTTCTTGTCTTTCAGGCAGGCGTCGACGTCGAAGTGATCGCCCCAGCACGCGAGTTCGACGCCGTCGTAGCCGAAGCGCTTGGCCTTGGCGCAGACTTGGTCGAACGACAGGTCGGCCCACTGGCCGGTGAACAACGTGACGGGACGAGCCATGAACGCTTCTCCTTCGCCTTCGATGAGCGGTGTAACGAGTTGGATGACTCGCGCGACGCCGCGCGCGATCGATCGCGGCAGATCAAACCGAGTTTGCGGTGCGCTGTCAATCGCGCGCCACCGAGCGGATACCGCGAGAAATCCCCTTGCGTTTAACCTAACATTTTGCTAACGTCTGCGGCGCGGGGTCGAGCGGCGCAGTTCCTCTGCGGCCGCCACCCGTGACAAGGCGCGGGCATGGCGCGCGCGCCGCCGATCGTCCCATCACTCCTGCACGGGAGGGTGCCATGAATTCCCCGTCGATCGCCGATGCCGTTGCCCGCGCGACGCCGAACGTCGCGGAGCTGCTCGATCGTCACGCGAAGTGGAGCGCGCAAATGTGCCGAAATGTTCCATCTCCGGAGGGTGAGATGTTCCGAAATGTTCCCTCGGAGGGCGCGGGCGAGGTTGCCCAGACCGCCGAAAAGTTCCGGAATGTTCAGAAATCTTCCGCAATGTTCCGGCGCGTCGAAAGTGACGAAACGAACCCACCGGTATACACGCCGCGCGAGCGCCCGCTCACGTACCGCCAGCACGCGTGCGCCCGGTTGCTCGTTCAGGGATACGGGACGATGGACATCGCCCACCACCTGCGCGTCGAGCACCACACGATCGCGCGGTGGAAGCGCAGACCCGCATTCAAGATCGAACTCGAGCGCCTCCGCGCGATGCTCACCGCCTCGGCGGTCACGGGAAACGCTCCCGCAGCCGCCCCACCACCGCCACCGCCTCGCCCGGCGCCAGCGCCCGCGCGGATGACTCGCGCGCAGATCGAGCAGGAGGACCGCGAGTGCGAAGCGATGATCGAGCAGATGCTCCGCGGTCGACGTTGAGGAGCGTAAAACAAGGCGGCCGCGAAGAGCGCGATGGCGCGAAGGAAGACGCGAAGAAGAAGACGTAGACCAATTAGTCTAATTTGCTTCGCGCCGACCTTCGCGTCATCGCGTCCTTCGCGGTATCCCCCGCGCCTTCGTTCGACGCCAGGCTCGCGCTCGTGGACTTGTCCCCGCGGATTCATACGATCCTCGGCAACACGACAAGGACGACCCATGAGCAAGACGACGAAGACGAAATCGAAACCGAAGACCCGGTCCCTCCCGCCGCGCAGCAAGGTGAAGCCGGCGGACACGTGGAACCTCGCCAGCCTCTTCGCGAGCGATGCCCAGTGGGAGTCGACGTTCGTGAAGTGGGAAGGCCAGATCCCCGGCTACGCGAAGTTCAAGGGGTACCTCGGCGACAGCGCCGAGATGCTCGGTGCGTGCCTCCAGTTCGACGCGTCGATCGACCGCGCGGGCGAAAAGCTCGCCGTCTACGCGTTCCTCAAGACCGCCGAGGACCAGGGCAACAGCGACTACCAGCGGATGAAGGGCCGCTACCAGCACGTCGCGACGAAAGCCGCCGAGGCGAGCAGCTTCATCCGCCCGGAGATCATGGCGATCCCGCAGGCGAAGATGCGCGCGTTCCTCGAGGCGCGCGAGCTGAGCGAATGGCGCATCGCGCTCGACCGCATCCTCCGCTACCGCCCGCACACCCTCGGCGACAAGGAGGAGCATCTCCTGGCCATGCAGGGCCAGATGAGCGAGGCGTCCAACCAGATCTTCCGCCAGCTCAACGACGCCGACCTGAAATGGCCGAGCATTCGCAACGAGAAAGGGGAAATGGTCGAGCTAGGCCACAGCTCGTTCAGCGCATTTCTGCACTCGCCCAAGCGCGAGGTGCGGAAGAAGGCGTTTCACACGTACTACACGCAATATGAGGCGCACAAGAACAGCATCGCCGCCGCGCTGAACGGCTCGGTGCAGCGCGACGTCTACTACGCCAAGGCCCGCAACTTCCCCAGCGCCGCCCTTGGCGCGCTCTTCGGCGATCGCGTGCCGATGAGCGTGTACGACAGCCTCATCGCATCCGTCCACGACAACCTGCCGAGCGTCTACCGCTACTACGACGTCCGGCGCCGCGCGCTAAAACTAAAGGACATCCACCACTACGACACCTACGTCCCGATCTTCAGCGATGTGAGCAAGCGCACGCCGTGGGACCAGGCGGTGAAGACCGTCGTCGAAGCACTGAAACCCATGGGCGACGAATACACGCGCGAGCTCTCACGCGGCCTGACCTCCGCCCGCTGGTGCGACCGCTACCCCAACGCCGGCAAGCAATCCGGCGCGTTCAGCTACGGCACGTTCGACGCCGAGCCGTACATCATGATGAACTACCAGCCCGACGTCCTCGACCACGTCTTCACGCTCGCCCACGAGGCCGGCCACTCGATGCACAGCCATTACAGCGCGAGAAGTCAGCCGTTCCAGTACTACGGTTACACGATCTTCGTCGCCGAGGTCGCCAGCACGTTCAACGAGCAGCTCCTGCTCAAGCACCTCATCGCGAAGGCAAAGTCGAAGAAGGAGAAGGCGTATTTGGTAAACCACGCCATCGACGAGATCCGCGGCACGATCATCCGCCAGACGATGTTCGCGGAGTTCGAGCGGATCAGCCACGCCCTTGTCGAGTCCGGCGAGCCGCTGACGGTGGACACCCTGCGGCGCGAGTACCGAAAACTCCTCGACCTCTACTTCGGCCCCGACTTCGCGATCGACAAGGAAATGGAGCTGGAGTGCCTGCGCATCCCGCACTTCTACCGCGCGTTCTACGTCTACAAGTACGCGACCGGTTTGAGCGCCGCGATTGCGCTCAGCGAACGCGTCACGAGCGGCGGACCGAAAGAGCTGAACGACTACCTCGGCTTCCTGAAGGGAGGGTGCAGCAAGTACCCGCTCGACCTCCTCAGAGATGCCGGTGTCGACATGGAAACGCCGGGGCCGGTCAATGCGGCGATGGCGAGGTTTTCGCAGCTCGTGGAGGAGTTAGACGAGTTGGTGTGACGAGAGGTCAGCGATGAAACAGCCGCCGCAAGTTTCTCGCACCGTGCACAACACGCATGACTTCGATGCCGTCGTCGATTGGTTTGTAGAGGATCAGATAGTTCCCGACGGGGAAGCTCCTCAGTTCAGGCAGCAACTCGGGCCTCGCCGGCCCCGCTCCTGGAAACTGCGCCAGCAGTTCAAACCGTTCATCGATTGCATCGACAAGGCGGAAGGCGGCGTCCTCGTTGTCGGGGGCGATGTGGAGGACGATCTCCCACAAGTCCTTCTCGGCCGCCGGTGTTCGGATGACGCGCGGCACTTATTACGAGGCCTTCGTCCGCGCGAGATGCGCGCGCAGACGCTGCTTGAAGTCGATCGGATCCCACGGCTGGGATTCTCCCCGTGCCGACTGTTCGGCGGCAACCGCGACCAGCGCGCGAAGTTCCGCGACGTCGTCCGCGGTCCACTCCTCTTGCAGCTTGGCTTGAGCCAGCAGCCCGTTGACGGCGGCGCTGGCGGACGGGAAGGCACCCGCCTTGACCTTCGCATCGATGAATCGCTCGGCGTCTGGATCGAGATCAATCTTCATAGCTTCACCTGCCAGACTATATCACGATTGAGTCAACATCGCCGCTCGATATGGCGTCATGTCCATCTTCGGATACCGCAACCCCACCGCCGCCAGCGTCTCGTCGTTCCAATACGGATCGCCCGGCTTCGGAAACCCCAGCACCTCGCGCTGTCGCGGCGTGGCGCGATCAACGAAAGCCTGCATCTCCGGCTTCTCGCCCATCTGGCTCCACTGGTGATACCCCTGAAACCCATGCTCGCTCGAGCGCCAGACGAAGTGGTGGCTGAACCGCGCGCCGAACTCCGCGGCCATGTCGCTGGCGCGATGCCACGTGCGCATCGAGAAGATCAGCAGATCGCCGGCCTGCGCGAGGACGGGCCACTCGTGCTTGTAAAGTTGCGGCGACTTCTTGCGCGTGCGGTGCGTGGGCCACAGCGGCAGGTCGCGCGTCTTCTCCTGCGACACAACGTACGTCGGGCCCATCTCCGCGCCGACGTCGGAGTAGTAGAGGATCATGTTGACTTGGCGGAACGCGCCGTCATCGCGCGGGACGACGAGCGTGTTCCCCTGGTAGTCCAGGTGCAGCCCCTGATCGAAGGCGCCCGTGCCGGCGTACTTCGCCCAGATGGCGGCCTGGCTGAGCAGGACATCGGGCGTCCCCAGGAGTCGCTCGACAAAGCTGACGAGCTCCGGGTGCGTGGAGATGTCGTTCAGCACGTCGGCGGCGAACGGGAACTCGACCTGAAGGTGCTCCGGATCTTCGAAGATCGCGCCGTACCGCTGCGGCGTCGCGCTGAGCTCCTCGGCGGTGGGAAAGTAGCGAAGGAAATCCGATCGCGCGACGGCGAGTTCTTTGACGGTCAGGAAGCTCGGCACGATCGCGTAGCCGTGGCGGAGCAGGTGGTCGCGATGCTGGTCAGTGATGCGCACGGCACGCTTTGTAGGGCGGCAGCGGTCGCTTCTCAAGCTTTCGTGGCTTGGGCGTCTCGCGCGAGCGAGATCCACACGCCAAGACCGCGAAGAACGCCAAGATCGCCAAGTGGATCAGAACAAGAAGGAGTTGAACCACGAATCTCACGAATGGACACGAATCAGAATCAGATCATTCTTCTCTTCGTTGGTGGACAGGGGGAAACGCGAAGAACGCGAAGACGCAAAGAGCGCAGAGAGAAAGACAGCGCGCGCGTTGTCTTCTTTGCGAGCTTTGCGCCTTTGTGAACTTTGCGTGTGCATTTGCTCTGGCGCGACGCCCAAGCCACGTCAAGGCAGCAGCGGACTCACGCGCGCGCCCGGCGTTCGCTGGCCAGCCCCAGCATCGCCCCGCAACCCCCGCCGACGATGTGGGCGAACTGCGAGATCTGATCGCGCTGCGTCAGCGCCGTCGTGATCTCCCCGCCGACGAACAGCAGCACGACGAGCACGAACGTGAGCGGGATCTCACGCCGGCGGTAGCTGGTCAGCGACGACAGCACGATCAGCATGAACGCCACGCCGCTCGCCCCGAGCAA
The DNA here is from genome assembly GCA_049679725.1 of Tepidisphaeraceae bacterium. Lineage (GTDB taxonomy): Bacteria > Planctomycetota > Phycisphaerae > Tepidisphaerales > Tepidisphaeraceae > DASYWJ01. The sequence goes on along the minus strand of JBAUGM010000131.1, from coordinate 3,881 downwards.
CCCGGTGTCGAACAGCACGATGTTCAGCACGGCCGTCACCCCCGCCGTGATCCCGATCATCTCGAGCAGTTGAGTCGACCCGTACTTCTCCTCCAGCAGCGGCCCGATGAGCAGGATGATCATCAGGTTCGCCATCAAGTGCTGCCACCCCGCGTGGCCGAGCACGTGCGTGAAGAGGCGGACGTAGGCGATGGGATTGTCCCAGTCCATCCGGCCGGGGACGGAGAACAGCGCGATCGCGCGATCGCCGAACGCCCCCATCGCGATCGTCGCCGCGGTGGCGAGGAGCGAGAAGGTGAGGATGACGGGAGCGTTGTAGCGGATGCGGAAGTTCGACGGCATGGGGTGAGCCTAACAGCTTCTAAGACAACGCGTACTCACCGCAGAGGCGCAGAGGACGCGGAGGGAAAACACGAGGGTGTACGGACGGTCGAAAGCCTTGTCACCCTGAGGTACTCCGAAGGGTCTAGCCACGAACGGGAAGGCCCCATCCGACTTTGGCCAGATCCTTCGGAGTACCTCAGAATGACCGTGTCGCGAGATTCGCGACGTGCGTGCGGCGTCACGCTGCGAGCTTCGTCGCCGTCGCTTCCCCGACGGCCGACGCCACCGGCGCGATGCTGGCCCTGCCGAAGTTGACGCTGTGCTGCGCCCACTCGCCGGCCGAGGTCGGGCGGATGCCGCGGACCTGATACTGCACCTGCGACATGCCCGCCGGGATCGTCGAGTCGATGAACTTTTTCTCGCCGCTGGCGCCGAGGAAGGCGAACTCGCCCGCGCTCCCGAACCGCCGCCAGACCTGGTACGTGACGCCGGTCATCCCGGTCGGATTGTTTGCACGCCACGTCATCTGGATCGACCCGTCGTTGAGCAGTTCCACCTTGAAGTTGCTGCACGTGCCCGGCGCCCGCGCGGGCGATGGGTTCGAGCGGACGCTCAATCCCAGGTTCGCCCGCTGCCCGTTCGTGACGGTCGGCGTGGTGTCGATGATCTTCGCCAGCTCTGATGCCTTGGCGACGAGCAAAACCTTGGCGTCGTTGCGATTCAAGAGCGTGCCCTTCGTCCGCGTCTGTGGCGCCTCGGCGAGCAGGTACTTGGCCGCGTAGTCATCGTTCAGCGTCTGATAAGAAGCCGCCTGCAGCGTCGTCAGGCCGTAGCTGGGGGCCGCGGCGTTGATCAAATCGGAAAACGCCTGCGAACCGTCGCGGAGCTGCGCGTAGCTCTTCGCGTGGTAAAAGCTCCTACCCATCGGAGTTCCTCTTATTTGCGATTTTCGATCTGCGATTTTCGATTGAATTCAATCGCGAATCGAAAATCGCGAATCGCAAGTTCGACGGCCCCGACGACCTGGCTTGCGGGCGAAGGCGATCGCCGCCTCCGTCAAACCCGCCGCCGCGCGGCCGCCGAAGCACACGCATCTCATCGAACGGAGTGGCAAGCCGGTTTAGCCGATCGGGCGCTTCGGACGCAGATCCCAGAAAATCATGTTGTTCCCGCTGAAAACGAACTCCCACGCCCGCAAACCGCTCTGAGGCTCGATGGAAATCGCGTGAGCATCGAGCCTCAGCATGTAAGGCTCGAGCCTCAGGACGAAAGGCTCGAGCCGCGGGCGACGAGGAACGAGGGAAACGCAAACGGGCACGAGCCGCAGCGCCTCACCCTCGATCCCGCGCGCCCGAGGACCGAGCCCCGCGCCGATTCCACCGAGCCCCCGGCGAAAACCATCGAGCCCGCGCGCGTCAACAAGATCGCCGGGCACAACGCGAGTGATTGAAACGGAAACGCGGACCTGACCCCACCGAGCGATGGCCGCCCGCCCCCGCTCGACCCCGATCGCCCCCGCCTCTCCCCTCGCCGCGCGCACCGAGCGGGTTTGTTTACGATTGAACAGCGCATCCGGAAAGCCGGATGTTATTATGGGTATCCCCGTGGCGCGAACCCGCGGGGCGGCCAGAATGGTATCCTGCGCAGCGGTCAGTCCATTCGCCTAGTTAGGTCGCAACACACTTTCGGGAGGCATCCATGACCCACGAAACCCGCAACGTCATCGCGGCAGGAAGTGGAGCTGTGGTCGGAACCGGTGCCGGTGTTGCCGGTTCTACGGCGCTGATCTCCGTGGCTGGCACTACGGGGCTTTCTAGTGCCGGAATCATGTCCGGCCTCGCAACGATCGGCAGCGCTGTCGGTGGCACCGCAGTCGTTGGCGTAGCAATCCTCTCCGTCGGCACTGTCGCCCTTGCCGCAGGTGGCGCATACGGCGGCTACCGTCTAGTAAAGTGGTGGCGAAAGCCCGGCGATGGTCCGAATACGCTGCCGGCGACCTAACCACGCGTTCCGGTTGACGAGCACGTGAGCGGCAATGGGTTGAGCCGGGGTTCGGGCGGTCGTCTCCGCTCGCGGCTCGCAACTGAACGATTCTTCGTTACACCGTCACCCGCGCGAACTTTCGGCCCAGCTTGAGGACCAGCGGCTTGTCGAGCGTGAGCTCGCGCTGGAAGTCGGTCACCTTCACCCCGTCGATCTGCACGGCCCCCTCCTTCATCTTGCGGATCGCGTCGCCGTTGCTCGATGCCAACCCCGCGCGGACGAGCAGCGGCGCGAGCTTGTGCGGGCCGGGGCCGACTTGGAACTCGGGCATCTCGTCGGGGACGCCCTTGTTGCTGAAGACTTTCTTGAACTCAGCCTCGGCCGCGTCGGCGGCGTCGTTCGAGTGGAGCCACGTGATCACGTGCTTCGCCAGCGCGATCTTGGCGTCGCGCGGGTTGGTTTCGATCTGCGCGCGGGCCGCGTCCATCGGCTCGTCAGTCACGAGCTGGTAGTAGCTCTCCATCAGCGCATCCGGCAGGCTCATGATCTTGCCGAACATGCCGTCCTGCCCGCTGGGCGGGTCGGTGACGGCGATGTAGTTGCCCAGCGACTTGCTCATCTTCTTCACGCCGTCGGTACCGACCAGCAGCGGCGTGACGATGATCACCTGCCCGGCGAGCGCATCATCCGGCTTCTCTTCCTGCTGGAACTCGCGGCCGACCATGTTGTTGAAGAGCTGATCGCTGCCGCCCATCTCGACGTCGGCCTCGATCGCGATGCTGTCCCAGCCCTGCAGCAGCGGGTAGAGGATCTCGTGCAGGCGGATGTCGACGCCTTCCGCGTGGCGCTTGGCGAAGTCCTCGCGCGTGAGCACCTGCGCGACCGTCTTGCGGCTGGCGAGCTTGATGATGTCGACGAGACCCATCTTCCCGAGCCATTCGCCGTTGTAGCGGACTTCGAGGTGATCCGAGTCGGTCAGCAGGACCTTGCCGATCTGCGCGACGTAGGTTTTGGCGTTGGCGTCGATCTCTTCGCCGGAGAGCGGCGGGCGCGTCTTGTTGCGGCCGGACGGGTCGCCCACACGGGCCGTGTAATCGCCGATGATGATGACCGCCTTGTGGCCCCAGTCCTGGAACTGGCGAATGACGCGCATCGGCACGGCGTGGCCGAGCGTGACGTCCGGCGCGGTCGGGTCCATGCCCATCTTGATGCGCAGCGGCTTGCCGGTCTTGGCGCTGCGCTCGAGCTTCTTGCGCAAGTCGGCCTCAGGCACGATCCGCTCGCAGCGGCGGGAGAGGATGCGAAGTTGTTCGTCGATGGAGGGCGATGGGGAGGGGTGTGGGGAGATCATGAGAAGCGGCGGATTCTAAAGAGGCGGCGCGGGGGGTTCAAACCGGCTCGACAGCAGCGTCACCACCGTGTTGATCGTGTTGAAGAACAGGTGGATGAAAACGGGGACCCACAGGTTGCCGGTCCGTTCGTACGCGTAGCCCATCCCCACCGCCAAAACGAAGATCAGCGGCCACGTCCACGCCGGGTGCAGCACGGCGAAGACGAAGGACGCCACCGCGATC
>JBAUGM010000130.1:0-1931 GCA_049679725.1 Tepidisphaeraceae bacterium | reverse complement strand
TGAATGCGGATCGCCAAGAATGAGCGCTACACCCTCTGGCTCCCCCTTGTGACAGCCCTCCCGCCCGGCGCTTGACGGCCGCCTCCGCACTTGTGTAAACTTGCTCCGCGGTTATGGGCGCGATCCGCCCACCGCCACACTTCGGGGGGATCGTCGCGCAGGAAGGGAGATCATGAACCCGACACGCAACCCCCTCGGGACAGCCCACGGATAGACGCGAAGGTTTTCGGCCACTTTCGGAGGCTTCACGATGTGCCGCCCCAACACACGATCAACGGGCTGGTTTGTGGCAATGACGCTCGGCCTGGCCCTGACGCTCTGCGCGGCCTGGATCGCTCCGGCCAGCGCTGCCGTCGTCTATAACAACCTCGGACCAGGCGACACGTTCAACACCGGGTCCTCTTACGACATTACAAGCCAGCCCGCCAACAACAACCTGGACCTCGACCGGGCGATGCCGTTCACCGTGCCCGGCGGAGCGACTTACCAGCTTGACGCCATCCGCTTGGCGGCCAGCAATCCGCTCAACAACCCGGGCGAGCAGCGGCTGGACATCTCGGTGAGGCTGGATGCAGCCGGCAGCCCCGGCGCCATCCTCGAGAGCTTCGCGGTTGACCTCCCTCCGCCGCTGTTCACGGGCGTCGTTTCCGCCAAGTCCACGACCAATCCGCTACTGTTGGCGGGGACCCAGTACTGGGTCGTGGCCTCGGCGGGTTTTCCCAACTCATGGCTGGGTTGGCACCTCAACGACCAGGGGGCAACCGGGACGCTCAGGACGCAGACCAACAACTCGGGCGTGTGGTCCCCCAGCTTTTCAACGACGCTGGGCGCATTTCACGTCGAAGGCATCGCCATCCCCGAGCCCTCCGGACTGCTGCCCCTGTGCGCCGCCGCCCTCGGCCTGTTCGTCTTGCGCCGGAAGTAATTCCGCACCGACACCAAGGCACGGGGCACGCGCCGCCGGCGTCGCGCGTGAGGCATGGACAGTATGCCCGTCAGGCGCGGCGACGGCGCGCTTGATCGTCGCGGCATGCTGCACATGCGTTGCGCGATGGTTCACGACCCCCGCGCCCTTCCCTTCGGGTTCTCGAACGTTCCTCGACAGCCTCGCAGGAAGCATTCGCTCGCTTGCGGGAAGCATTCGCGCGCTCCCGGCGTCCCCTTACCAGTGCGCATGAGGCTCACCGGGTTCGGCGGGAAACCTTCGCACTCGGCGACGGGTCTCTTGCGGTTCCCGTGTGGGCGATGGAACCCGTTCGCCTTTCCCGCGCACGCCCCCCCGCCTGGCCTTCCACGGTGCTGCCGTTCCGCTGCACCGCGATCGCCTGCCCTTGCATCCGCAGAACGGGTGTCGAACGTCTCAGCGCCAGTGTTCAACATTCCGCCACCGTGGCGAGCGAGTCGGCTGATATGGCGCGTCATCGGGCAGCCTTGCGGCGCGGGTGAGCGGGCGTGCGGAGTCGATCGGCATCGGTGTGCGGGAGTTGGGCACGCGCGGCGAAGGGCTCGGCAGGGATGCTGAAATGAGGTATCGGACCTCTTCCTGACGGAAAACCGCGAAACGGGCCGATGAAGGGGGTTGGGCGGCTTGCGCACGCCGGGTGCGCCGGCCGATGGCCCGGTCGGATTCGCGCGGCGGGAGGCTCGTCATGGGCAAGAGGCTCTTCTCGAACAACGACGTCAAGGCCGTGGGGCAGGTGAGGCAGTTTGCGCGCGCCGTGGCGCGGGAGCCGGATCGCTACGGCATCCTCGCCGCCGACGCCGAAGCCCTGCTGGCGGCGGCGGCGCGGTTCGGGGCGACGCTGCACAAGGCCCGCTTCACCGGATCGAGCTCGACGATCGCCACGCGCGAGAAGAACGACGCCCGCGCCGAGGCCAAGCGGCTGATGGAGCGGGCCGCGCGCAAGATCCGCGCCAACGAGGACGTGACG
>JBAUGM010000129.1:0-2951 GCA_049679725.1 Tepidisphaeraceae bacterium | reverse complement strand
GTCGAATGCGCCTCGATCAGCGGGTATGCTACGCCGCGAATGACGACTCCGAATCAGCAGCAGGATCCGCACCAGAGCGAACCCGTTGACCTAGCCTTCGACGGGGACGACGCCGCGGAAAAACTCGTCCTGACCGGTCCCGACGCCGCGTCGACCCAGCGCGATTTCGCGCTCTGGGCCGGCGTGCTCTTCTTGCTCGCGCTGACCGTCTACTCGCCCGCGATGCGCGGCGAGTTCCTCTGGGACGACGACGACCATGTCTCGCATAACGCGAACCTTCGCTCGTTGCAGGGCCTGAGGAACATCTGGACGAAGCTGGGCGAGCTCGCGGGCGGCACGCCGCAGTACTACCCGCTCACGCACACGACTTACTGGATCGAGTACCAACTCTTCGGCAAGGGTGCAGATGCCGCCACGCTGAGCCCGATCGTCTTCCACGTGACGAACACGCTGCTCCACGCGGGCGCCGCCACGCTGCTGTGGTTCATCCTGCGCCGGCTGCGCGTGCCCGGCGCGTGGCTGGCGGCGGCGGTGTTCGCGGTACACCCGGTGCACTCGGAATCGGTCGCGTGGGTCAGCGAGCGAAAAAACGTGCTGTCGGCCGTGTTCATGTTCGCGTCGATCCTGACTTACCTGAAGTTCGAGAACATCGGGGATAACGAGGACGACGCCGTCAGCGCGGCTTCATCGCCGTCGCAACGCGACTTCGGCGGCGCGTATGCGCTATCGCTCGCTTTGTTCGTCTGCGCGCTGCTGAGCAAGACCGTCGCTTTCAGCATGCCCGCGGTGGTGCTCGTGCTGACCTGGTGGAAGCGAGGGCGCGTCACCGTGAAGGACATCCTGCCGCTCATGCCGTTCTTCGTGATCGGCATCGGGATGGCGTTGCTGACGTCGTACATCGAGAAGGAGTACGTGATCGGCGCGCACTATGCGATGAACGACTGGAACCTCACCGCGGTGCAAAAGCTGCTCGTCGCCGGCCACGCGATCTGGTTCTACGCGTTCAAGCTGCTCATGCCGTTCGAGCTGACGTTCACCTATCCGCGGTGGGACGTGAACCCGTCCGATCCGCTGCAGTGGCTGTTCGTGATCGCGGCGATCGCGGTCCCCGTCGCGCTGTGGGGTTTGCGCCGCCGCATCGGCCGGGCGCCGCTGGCGGCGGTGCTGATCTACATGGGCGTGCTCGTGCCGGCGCTGGGTTTCTTCGACGTCTACCCCATGCGCTACTCGTTCGTCGCCGACCACTTCCAGTACCACGCGAGCCCGGCACTGATCGCGCTGATCGTCGGCGGACTGGTGCTCGGCTTCCGCCGGCTGAGCCGGAAGCCGCAGGGCGTGGACGAGCAATCGCCGACGCCGTACGTCGCATCCGGCGTCGTGCTGCTCGTGCTCGGCGTGCTCACGTTCCGGCAGTCGTTCATCTACGCCGATGCCGTCACCCTGTGGCGCGACACGGTCACGAAAAACCCCGCCGCGTGGATGGCGCACCACAACCTCGGCTACGAGTTGACCGACCTGTCGCTCCAGTACCAGAAGATCGACGCGCCCGAGGCAAAAGAGTTCTCGAAGGACCTGCTGAACGAGGCCGTCGGTCATCTTGGCACGGCGGTGAACCTTCGGCCGCAGCACGACATGGCCATCGTGCACTGGGGCCGCGCGTTGCTCGCGCAGGGCAAGGACGCCGAAGCGCTGGCGAAGTTCGACGAGGCGCTGAAGGTCAACCCACAGAGCGTCGAGGCGATGACCAACCGCGGGTTCATGCTCCAGCGCATGAAAAAGCCGGATGAAGCCATCGCGGCCTATCGCCAGGCGCTGGACATGTGCGAGAGCGGTCCCGCGCAACTGCGCGGCCGGTGCGGGCAGATCGGGCAGCTACTCGGTCGGGTGCTGGAGCAAGCGAAGAACCCGACTGAAGCGATCGAGGCGTATCGGCGCGCGATCAAGCATGCCCCGAACAACAACGACGTGCGCTACGACCTCGGCATCCTGCTCGCCCGCCAGGGCAACAAGGCGGATCAGGTCGAGGCGGCCGATCAGTTCCTCGCCATCCTCCGCCGCGACCCGCAGAACCTCGACGCGCACATCAGCCTGGCGATGCTGATGACCGAGGTCGGCAACCTCGATGACGCGCAGCGCGAACTGCTTGCCGCCGCCGCCATCGACCAAACCGCGCCGCGCCTGCTGGCGGCGGCAAAGCTGTGGAACGAAGCCAAGCTCAAACAGGAAGCGTCGACGCAGCCTTCGACGACGCAGTCATCCACCCAGCCGACGACTTCGGCGGCCGGCGCGACGACTCAGCAAGCGCGGTGACGGACTTGTCCCTTCTCCCGGTACTCCGGGAGAAGGTTAGGATGAGGGTGATTTCCAGTGCGAGAGCCATTCGACGTTCAAAATCACCCTCTCCCCTGCCCCCCCAGCCCTCTCCCGGAGTACCGGGAGGGGGGGTAAGAGATGCGCGCAGCCGCTTCTGAACGAACGTCGCCGCTCGCTCTGCTCTGGCCGGTCGCGCTGATCGCGGTCACGTTTCTCGCCTACTGGCCCGCCACGCGCGCGGGCTGGATCTGGGATGATGACTACTACGTCACCCGCAACAGCACGCTTCGCAATGTGGGCGGGCTGGGCCGCATCTGGTTCGAGATCGGCGCCGTGCCGCAGTATTACCCCGTCACGCATACAAGTTTTTGGATCGAGCGCCGCCTCTGGGGCGAAAGCCCCGCCGGCTACCACGTCACGAACATCCTGCTGCACGCGATCAACGCGATCCTCATTGCCATTGTCTTGAGACGATTGGCCGTGCCGGGCTGGTGGATCGTGCCATGGTTGTTCGCGCTGCACCCGGTGCACGTCGAGTCCGTCGCGTGGGTGACGGAGCGGAAGAACGTGCTGTCGGGGTTGTTCTACCTGCTCGCGTTGCTGGCGTACCTCCGCTTTGTAGGGGCGAACCTTGTGTT
>JBAUGM010000128.1:0-2022 GCA_049679725.1 Tepidisphaeraceae bacterium | reverse complement strand
CTCCCGCGGTCACCGTGAGCGCGAGGTTCTTCGGGTTCGCCGCCGAGAGCATCGCCCCGAGCGCGGCCGCGCGCACCGGACCCGCCCGGTCGAGCGTCGCCATCCACCCCGGCTCGCGCGGCTGTTCACCGGGCTCGGGCCGCTTGGTCCACTGCTTCGCGGCGAGCACGAGGAACAGGATCCCGATCGCGACCTTCCACCAGATGAGGCCAGGATCGTCCTCGCCGGGATCGCTGACGCCGTCCACGAGCAGCTCCACCGCGACACTGATCGCCAGCAGGCCGACGATCCAGCCGCACGCGAGCGCCAGTCCCGACGTACGGGCGCTGCGGCCGCCGAGCACGCTCACAACGGCGACGACGGGGATCGGGCTCAACGCGACCGCTAAGGCCGCAGGGAGCAGCTCGCCGATGACTCCGTTCAACATGCCGGTGGATTCTGCGCGTTCCCGACCCGGCGCGCTTTCTCAGCCGGCCCCGGCGTCGATGCCGCAGCCGACACCGGGCGTCGTGTGGATCCCATCGGGTGGGCCAAGCTTGCGGCGCAAGCGGCCGATCGTCACCTGGACCGTGTCTTGGTGAACGAGTCGGCACGTCCTTCGATGACGCGGCCCTACCCGCCTTTGCACTGCCCCTCTCAGCACCGGGACGTTCTACGTGAACCAAGATTTCCGCGCACAGTTGTCTGACCAGATGACCCTGATGAGGATCGGCGCCAGCGCGTACGACGCTGGCGAAGAAGCCGCCGCCAAGTCCTTGGCCACGTCCTTGCGAGTGATGGTGCACGACACGCGAAGCAGCAGATCTTTGCTGTCTCACTTGGGAGTCAAGGACCATCTTCCCTACCTTGATACCGCTCCCGCAGAACCGCCTGCAGGTGTCATATCGCTGGGATGCGGACTCTGCATCTTCAACCTCGACACGGGGACACAGCAAGTCACTTACCGCGCGCCTTTGGACGATCTCTCGACAGACCTGCAGCATCCGCACTCATGCTTTGAGGACTGGTGGCGGCTGCCTGTTCTCTGCGATACCGGCGGGCGACAGTTCTCACGCGCAGACTTGGTGCTGACAGTGGCCAACAAAGACGGCGGAGCTCACGTCGATGATCTCCTTCCCGAGGACTACGCAGCACTCACGCGAGGGAATTCGCTCGGGTTTGGCCAGGCTGTCCGCGGCGAGCCCAACACGGCATCGCTCGCGTTCTCGTTCGAAGACAGAACTGCGCCAGACGGATGACGCCGAGCCTCTGCCGAACAACATCGCGCTTGCCTCGGTTCGGCAGATCTCCTACGAGTTGATCTCCACGCTGAGAAGCCAGCTCACTGAGGACCCCAGCGGGATTACAATCCGCGAACCTATCTGCACTCTGCCGTTCGCCGATCAGCCGGCCTTAGGGCGCAACGATCTCTGTCCTTGCGGAAGCGGGAGAAAGTTCAAACGCTGCTTCGGTCAGCGCCAGGCACGACGACGGGCTCCGCTCCCACCAGACGAGTTGCCTCCCTTGCGGTAACTCGTCCGCCCTACCTCGCGGAGGTATGTCTGTGCTCCAAGCGGGGTGCGGCGGGAGAGGGCGACGGCGCAACCATCGGTTGCCGGCAGCGTATGCCGAGCGCCGCCGTCGAGTTACTGGATCAGTTCGGTGTGTCGATCCGTGACGTGTCGAGTTGGGTCGCCGGCGGGTCAGCCACGCCAAACCCGTTCGGGTGGTCCGGAGCCCCACGCGCACTGTCGGCAGACACAACGCGTCGAAACTCATGCGGTTTGCACGCCGCTTGGTTCTCTCCATCGGAACGAAACCCTCGCGGAAAGCGGGGGTTTCGTCGTTTGGGGGATCGCGGTAAATCGGCGGTGGGCTGGAGCCACCACCGAGACGATTGAGCAGCTCGCCGCGGAGCGCAGAGACGGAAGCCGAACACTGTACGGTTGCGCGCATGTCCGCACCCATGGTGTTCCCCCGCTCTGTCGCTGCCGTCTGCGGCGCCGCGCTGCTGCTCGCCGCGTCCGGTGGCGCGTCTCCCGC
>JBAUGM010000127.1:0-4221 GCA_049679725.1 Tepidisphaeraceae bacterium | reverse complement strand
CCATGACGCGTGCTCCGGTTGAGTCTGATCCAATCCGTCATTCCCGCCCTCGCCATCATCTCCGCGCCATCGCCCGCATTGGTTGCACCATCATTCACGCGGCGAAGGGTTTTTCAGAGGTCTCGATCGGCCTTCTTCTGCTTCTCGACGCTCTCTTTGCCGACCACGAAGATCGGCGGCACGTCACCGCCGCCAACGGGAAACACGCTCTCGTTGACGAAGTCCCGGTTGAACACGCGCACTTGGAGCGTGACATGTGGGAAGTCCTGTCCTCGAACCTCGCCGCCATCGATGCGTGTGGTGACCTCTCCCATCCTCGGCGACCTGCGCAACTCAAGGTCTCGGAACAGCCGACTCAAGGTCGTCTTTCCTGAGCCGTTCCATCCGTAGATTAGGTTGTACCGTCCGAAGTCCGACAGTTCAGCAGGCCATGTGAAGTCCCGGAAGACCGCATAATCGCGCAGACGAGATATTCGCGTGACACTCATTGCCGGAGGTGCTATAGAACCTTTCAGATTAGTCGATGTGGTTCGCGGATGCGATATCGCCGAACCCAGCAAGGCGAGCTGGCTCAAAGCCGATGACCGCCTGCCGGATGCGCAAGCGATACCTGCGAGCCATCCAGCACCTCAAGGGTCTGTCGCAACCGGAGTTGCATGCGGTCGAGCATCTGCGGTCGGAACTCGTCGGCTCGGCCACATCGTCGCCTGGGGACGGAGGCCCACAACGCCCTAACCCGGAGGCTGACCACGGCCGCCCGGTAGCCCGGCATCGGCCGGAATTCGCAGCCCGGAGGCTTGGGCAGCCGATCATGGATGCATCGGCGGCGGTTGGTGGCTATCATCCCCGTTCTCGCCGCCTTTTTTGACCATCGGACTGATGTCCACGATCCATCCGACCGCCATCATTGATCCCACCGCTCGCGTGGCTGAAACCGCCCGCATCGGCCCTTATTGCGTGGTCGGGCCGGAGGTGACCATCGCCGCGGGGACGGTGCTGCACAACCACGTGGTGGTGCAGGCCTTCACCACGCTGGGGCGCGACAACCAGGTCTATCCCTTCGCCGTCATCGGGGCCGACCCCCAGGACCGCAAGTTCCGGGGCGAGCGGACCACCCTGGTCATCGGCGACCGCAACAAGATCCGCGAGCACGTCACGATTCACCGCGGCACCGGCAACGGCGGCGGGGTCACCCGCATCGGCCACGACAACCTCTTCATGGTGCAGGCCCACGTCGCCCACGACTGCTGGATCGGCGACAACATCGTGATTTCGAACCAGGTGATGCTGGCCGGGCACGTGCGGGTCGAGGCCGGGGCCACGATCGGGGGCGGGGCGGGGATTCACCACTTCGCCACGATCGGGACGTGCTCATTCGTGGGCGGGCTGGCGCGGATCAGCAAGGACGTGCCGCCGTTCATGGTGGTGGAGGGCAACCCGGCCGAGGTGCGGTCGTTCAACAAGATCGCGATGGAGCGGCTGCGGTTCGCCGAGGCCGAGATCGCGGCGGTGAAGGACGCGCACAAGCGGCTGTTCCGCGACAACGGGGCGGCGATCAGCGAGAAGCTGGCGGACCTTCGCCGCGACTATCCCGATGTCCCGGCGGTGACGAAGCTGTGCGATGCGTTGGCCGCCTCCGCCGAGGGGGTGCATGGCCGGGCCCTGGAAATCCTTCGCACCGACGACAAGCGCTCGGCCCCGCCCGCGGTCGCCGTCACCCCGATCCGGCACTGATCTATTCCAGTTGAGCGGGCTGCCTGCGCGGGCGACCGTCCCCTCATTCGCGCGCGATGCATCAGCACCGGCGATCAATCATCGTCGTCGTCGTCGTCGAGATCGTCATCGTCATCGAAGTCATCGTCGCCCTCGAGATCGCCATCGACGCTCTCTTCGTCTTCATCCTCTTCGTCTTCGTCGCCCTCTTCGTCCTCGTCCTCGAACTCTTCCTCATCATCCTCCTCGTCCTCATCGTCGGCGGGCTCTTCCTCATCGGCATCATCATCGTCGCTGAGGAAATCATCATCATCGTCGTCGAGTTCGTCATCCTCCGCTTCGGGCTCTTTCGCGCCGTGCGCGGCGAGCAGCAGCAGACGAGGATCGGGGTGAAGGACGCCGCCCAGATCAATCGTCGCGGGGCCGCGGGGCGCGGCGGCGATCAGCCCCGCTGCGGCCGCGTCCGCTCCCTGGGACATCCCGTGTGAGTCAGGCCTGGCGTTGGAAACGTTCGGGGCAAGCATCATCATTGAGGCGGACATGGTTGCAGCTCCAGCGTCAGAGCTCGCCTGGTAACGGCGAGCGGGGCGTATTTAGTGCCAAAGCCGCCGAGAAGTCAACCCGGCATCGCCAGCAATTTCGCGACGCCCCCGCCCCCGGAACTCCGAGCCCCGGAACTCCGAACCCTCAGAACTCCGAACCTCCAGGCCCCCCAGACCCATCGAGCCGCGCCCGCACTCACGGCGCCGGCATGGGAATCAGATACGTGCGCGCCGGTCCGCCTTGCGACGCCTTCACCGACAGCGCCAGCACTTGGTCCAGCGCCAGCGCCTCTTCCAGCGGCCCGGTCAAGCCCTGCACCTGACTGATCTCGCGACCGAGCAGGCGACAATCGCCGGCCATGAGATAGAGCGTGTAGGCGTGGACGGTGAATCGCGCGCCGCGCTCGGCGTCCTGCGCCTGCACGGGCTTGTGCTGACTGATCGCCAGCAGGCGCGGGCTGTTGTCGATGCCCCGCCCCACCAGCAGCCAGCGGTAATCGCGCTCATCGACCACAACATCAGCGCCGAGCCGCCGCCCATCGACGGCGAAGCGAATGATCCGATCGGCGTAGCGGACGAGGATCTGGCCGTCATCGAGCATCACCTCGCGCAGGTCGCGCGGCGACCATTCGCCGCGGATCGGCGCATCGAACGGGTCGCTCATCGCGCCGTCGTGACATCGGATCGAGCGAAGTTCCGCGGCGCCGTCTTCGACGATGACATGCATCCCTGCCGGCCAACCGTTGCGGGTGGACCGGGCCGCCGCCCCGCGGTTGGACCACAAGCTCCGGCCGGAGAGCAGATCGATCATCTGGATGCCCGAGTCGGTGGCGTAGGCCAGCTCCGACATCGGCGTGATCGCGGCCCAGCGAACCGAGCGCAGGTCGGTGGTCTCCAGGTCATGACGAATCTCGCCGGAGTCGGGATCAATCACGAGGATCGCGCCGTTCATGCCGGCCTGCCCCGCGGGCGGGTATTTCAGCCCGATGAGCACGAGGGCGGCATCGGAAAGATGCGCGAAATGAACCTGGTCCAGAGTGCGCTCGCGCCGCCAGCGCACGCGCTCGGGGTCGGCGGCGTCGAACGCAACCACGCCTCCGCTTCGCCGCGCCAGCACCAGCCGGCCGCCGCCCAGCAGAGGAATGGTCTCGGTTCCCGCCACCGCCTGGCCGCCGACGATCTGCGGCTTGTCGGCCAGCGCGGCCGCGGGCAACGGCAAAAGCTCGCTGAGGCGGGGCGTGATCCAGCGCTGGGAACCGTCGGCGGGATTCAACCCGACCACGCGCGGCTCGCTGGTGACGCCGCCCAGCCAGAGCACGATTTCCTGATTCGTGAATCGCAGGGCTTGGGCGCCGCCTTCGCCGATGTTCACCGACCAACGCTGCTGCATCTGCGGCGCCTCGAGCAGGCGCAGCGTCGCCCCGTCCAGCAGCAACAGCGCATCGGTGCGCCGGACGCCCCGCGCCGCCGCGTGCAGCGGAACTACCTGGCCGGGCAGCGGATCGCCCGCGGTGGTGAGCGAGTCACCCATGAGAGGTCGCGCAGGCGGCGCGCCCACGGGGCCCAGCGATGCCAGCCATGCCGATGCAGAGTTTTCGACGGCATGGATCACTAGCCGCGGATCACCGCGAAACTCGACCGCCATGCGAAGGATCTCGGCGGCCTGATCGCGCCAGTCCTGGGTGAGGCACAACTCGACCATCGCAGCGAGGATTCGCGGCGCGGCCCGGCCATCGCCCAGACGATGAATATGCGTCAGTGCCTCCAAGGCCTTCAGCGGCTGCCCGCGCGCTTGCCAGATCGACGCGGCGCGAAGCGAGGCCTCGACCGCGGCCTCGGCGAGCGGGAATTCCTCCGCCAGCGCCTGCAGGGCTTCGGGCGCCGCTGCGCCCGCCGCCAAGAGATTGGCCAGCGACGTCGCGGCGAAATCGGACTCGCGCGCGTAGACCCCCGGCCCGCGCTCGCC
>JBAUGM010000126.1:0-3859 GCA_049679725.1 Tepidisphaeraceae bacterium | reverse complement strand
CTGCCCCGCCGTGGAGTGACCACTTCAATCTGCCGGCGCAGCGGCGTCGCGGATCCGATAAACGGCGGCGCCCGCGTCCTCGTAAAGCTTCTCAAAAGCCGCCGGGCGCTCGGCAACGAAGGCTGCTTCGGGGGCAGGCCGATCGCTCCGTTTCGCGATGAACAAGACGTCCGCGCCGGACGCGACGAGGTTCGCCCGCCACGTCCGCGCATCCGCGCCGGCCTGCACTTGGCGGGCGAAGAAGTTGGGGATCTGCTCGCCCGTGAGCGGCTCGGATGACGGTGTCAGGTCGCGCATAGTGCGCAAGCCCGGCTTCGCCGGGACGTACACGACGCGGTTGCCGACGTGGAATCCCTGCAGCGGGTAGACGAGATACGTGTTCGTGTAGGCGATGACGGCGCCGGCGGGGACGTCGCGATCGACGACGGCCCACGCCCGCGCGGCGTCGCCGTAGATGACCGACCAGGGTTCGGCGCGGCCCGCGGCGTACTGCCGCAAGTACGCGGACCAGAAGACGAACGCGTAGCTCGCGAATACCACCGCTCCAACCCCCGCGGCCGTGCGCCACAACAATCGCTTGCTCGATGCTTGCAACGGCAGCGCGAAACCGGCCGCGACGAGGATCGTGGCGCCAAGTGCGGTCAACGCGAAGAACGGTTTGGGGTTCGGTGCAAGACCGTACACCGTCGTGCCGAGCACGAGCACGAAGAGCGCGGTCGCCGTCGCGACGTCACCGCCGCGCTTGAGCTTTGACGCCAGCGCGGCCGCGCAACAGAAGAGCAGCGCGATCGCCGGGTAGATGAAGCGGACTTCGGGGTACGGCGCCGTGGCCATGAACAGCGCGATGCTCAGGGGCGGGCCGAACAGGCAGGCGCGCGTAAGCGGATCGCGGAGGCCGGATCGCGCCAAGCGGACCAAGGCCCCTGCCCACAGCAGCGCCAGCGCGAACATGACGTTCCGCGGCGGGCCGTAAAAGCTGTGACCGCCCATCAGCGTCGCCGCGCGCAATTCCGCGCTGCGGGCGGTGGCGAACAGCCCCTTGCGCACGTGGACGCCGCCGATGTTCAGATCGACGGGAAAGAGCGGATTGCCCGTGAGGATCGCGTTGCGGACGTACCACGGTCCGGCGATTGCGACGACAACGAATAGCGCGATCAACCACCCCCACTTCTGCCGGCGCGCCGAACGAAACGGCACGTCGGCCATGAGCAGCACGATCGGCAGGCTGAACATCGCGGTGTACTTCATCGCCAGCAGCAGGCCGATCGATGCGCCGAACCGCCAGGGCGCCCACGGCTCGGCATCGGCGTCGGCGGTGGCGGCGCGTCGGCGCGCCAGCGACATCACCGCCATCAGGCAGAACACGGTGAGGAACAGGTCGTCCTTGGGCACGACGACCTGGTTGACGAACGATCGCGTCATCACCGCCGCCGCCGCGATCAGGGCGGCCGTTGCGCCGCGGGCGCCGAGCAGGCGGGCGATCTCGACGATCACGAGGAACATCAGCAGCAGCGGGCCGAGCTGAACGAAGCGGACGAGCGCATCGTTGCCGACCGGCGCGATCAGCCACGCCATGAACAGCGACGCGCCGAGCGGGGAATAGGTGTTGGCGGGGTTGAAGAACCACGTGGGGAACAGCCCCGTCCGGCCCGTCTGCAGCCACTGCACGGCGGCGGGCAGGTGATACGTCAGCGCATCGTCCGCCGTCGGCGGGAGGTGACGCTGGTGATGGATGTAGCACAGCGCGTACATCGCGACGAACGTGAAGCACGCGAGGAGGGCGACACGGTCGAGCCGCGACGTCGCGGGAGGCGCAGCTTCAAGCACCTCATCGCGACGTCGACCCGACACCGTCCACAGGGCCGCGCTGAGCATCAGCGCCAGCGGCCCGATCGTCCACGGCGAGAGCAGCCCGACGAGCCCGAGGCCGCCGATGACCACGTACTGGAGAAGATAATAGATGAGCCCCGCGTCGATCCATCGGCGGACGACGTCGCCGCCCGCGCTGGTCCGTCGCGACGCGAACCGATACGCGGCGGCGAGGACGACCGCGTTCAACGCGAGCGCGTACGCCAGCCGCAGTTCGTTTTCGAAGCTCACGCGGGGAATGTTCGGGGGAGGCGGGTTGGGGTTCAAGTGACCAACAACGTGGCTTGGGCGTCTCGCCCGAGCGAATTAACAAAGTCGCTCCGCGAGAAAGCTCGGGCGAGACGCCCAAGCCAAAAACAATCTGCGAGTCTAATACGCGCGGACGAGTTTGCTCGTGGGAAAGGAGGAAAGCACGATGTTCTCATGCGGCCACCCCGCCAGCGCGCGGGCCTGGGCGCACCACTGGCACATGCCCACGCCGTGACCGTGGCCGTGGCCGTCGAGGAAGCGGATGGAGTCGCCCTCATCGACGATCTTGCAGAAGCTGCTGTTGAGCGTCGTCCCCTTCGCCGCCTCGGCGTTGACGGCCCAGCGCAGCTCTTCGCTGCGCCAGCTGTAGCGGTTGCCGCTCGCGTCGGTGACCTCGAAGCGCACCGGCCGGCCGTATCGGTTCGACGCGGCGACGCGCACGGTCTGCACGGCCCCCATACTCTTTTCGGGCCGGTCCTTCGCAGCGCCCCACGACCGGAAGCGGCGCGTGAGCTCGTCCTTTTTCACGACGATCGGCCCCCAGTTGAAGCGCGGGCCGATGTTGCAGACGGGGCCGACGTTGCGCTCGCTGAGGGGGATCGAATACGTGTCGCCGAACGCGTCCCATGCCGATTGCGAGACGCCGCCGCAGCAGGCGCTGAAGTAGGCCTTGAAGATCTTCTCCTTGCCCGGCGGCCCGTGCGCGATGACCACGCCGCTGGTTTCGTCGACGGCCGCCTGCGCCTTGGGGGACTCGGAGGCGAGGCCGCCGTAGACCTGGCTGCGCGTGTCGGGGAAGAGGTCGAAATCTTTTCCACCGGAGGTCCTGGCGGTGTAGAGCGCGTAGGTGCGCGCGATGATCGCCTGCGCCTTGTACGCCTGCGGGTGCCAGTCGGGGAACATCTCGCGCGGGACGACGCTCTTGAGGTAGCCGTCGATGTCCACGTCGTTGATGACGTCGAACGCGCCCGCTGAGCTCGGGACGAAGCGGAACCTGCCGCGGTAGGGTTTGCCGTTGATCGTGACGGAGCCGTCGGCGGCGGGTGAGACGGTGAGTTCGCCCGTGCCGAACGTCGCGCCGCCGAACGTCCAGCCGGTCGGCGTGAGCGCGAGCACGACGGGCGCGCCCGCGGGCACGGTCACGCGCTTGGCGGCGGCATCGGACGCCGCGCGCATCGTCGGCGGTTGCGACGCGGTGAGCGTGACCTGTTTCTGATCGGGAAGGAGTTTGACGCGGACGATCGGCCCGGTCGTCGGCTTCGGCTCGTGGGTGCGGTCCTGCTGCTGGCTGCAACTGGGCGCCAGGCAGACGAGGACTGCGAGGATGAATCGGAAATGCCCGGCCGTGCCCATGGCGTCCGTGCCCTTCGGCTCCCTCGCCCGGTACTCCGGGAGAGGGCGGCGGTGAGGGTGATCTCGAACGTCGAGCGCCATCCGCACTCGCAAATCACCCTCATCCTAACCTTCTCCCGGAGTACCGGGAGAAGGGACAAGAGAGCGTCCTACTCTTCCAGCGTCCGCAGCCCCAGCCCAAAGCTCGTCAACTGTTGCTTGATCTCGTTGAGGCTCGTCTGCCCGAAGTTCTTGCAGCCGAGCAACTCGTCTTCCGTGCGGCTGGCGAGTTCGGCGAGGCTGTTGATGTTCAGCCGCTGCAGCGCCTTGCGGCTGCGGACGGAGAGTTCAAGGTCGCCGACGCTCTTGGCCAGCACGTCGGGCGCGACGTTGCCCGCCACGACCGGCG
>JBAUGM010000125.1:0-11186 GCA_049679725.1 Tepidisphaeraceae bacterium | reverse complement strand
CGCGTGAGCAGCGTGGCCAGCGACGTCGCCGCCGGCGCGTCGGCGGTCGCGGTGGCGGCGCCTTCGCTGGCGAACGCGCACGGCAGAGCCTTGAGGACGTGTCTGGCAACGTGCGTGAGAAGTTCGTGGCTTGGGCGTCTCGTCCGAGCCCTTCCGCGGAGCGGCTCTGCTGCAGCGCTCGGGCGAGACGCCCAAGCCACGAGCTGAGAGCGCCTTCCGAGACACGCTCGCATCACCGAGCGTCGCTTCGGTCGAGATGAGCATGTCGTCGACATGTGCTGTTCGCGGAGCGCGAACCGTCAGGACTTTCGTGCCAGCACGTCCTGCTTCAGCACGACGATGTCCGGCAGGTTGCGGTAGTAGTCGTTGTAGTCGAGCCCGTAGCCGACGACGAACTCATCGGGGATCTCGAACCCGACGTAATCGGCCGGTGTTTCCTTGGCGGCGGGCCGGTCCTTGCGCAGGAGCACGCAGGTCTTGACCGTCGCGGCGCCGAGTTCCTGCACCAGCGGCTTCACGAGTTTCAGCGTTCCGCCGCTGTCGAGGATATCGTCGATGAGCAGCACGTGGCGGCCGGTGACGTCGCCGATCTGCTGCCCGATCACGCTCGACCCCTGCGTGCGGATGCTGCGGCCGGGATAGCTGCTGACCGTCATCAGGCCGATCTTCATGGCGATGGGGATGTGACGGATCAAGTCGCCGCAGAAAATCATGGCGCCCGTGAGGATCGGGACGATGGAGATCTCCGCCTCGCCCGACATGGCGGGCGGGGTGTGGTCGGCGGTGATCTGTCGGGCGAGCTCGCGCACGCGGGCGGCGATCTTGTCCTGCGGGATGAGAATGCGGTCGATGTCCCCGTGCATCCGGCAGAGTGTATCCGATGGTCGCGGGCCTTCATACGCCCGACGTCTCGCCGCCCCCGCGCGCCGCGCGCGACTATAAACGGCGCACCGATCCATACCCCTACAACCCGCGCGGGCCGCTGCTACAATCGCCGCGGCGACGCCACCTTTTACCCCGCGCGCACGACAGCGAGAGAGCAACCAGTCCATGTCCGAGCCGTTACCGAAACCCAAACCCATCCCCCCGCGCCACCGCCAGACCTTCGCGCAGCGGATCGGGGAGTTCTTCGCCGGGTATTTCTGGTTCATCCTCAAGAACGTGATCGGGTGGGTGCTGATGCTCAGCGCGCTGCCCATCGGGATGGTCGTGCCCGGGCCGGGCGGGTTGCCCATTTTCCTCATCGGCTTCGCGCTGGTCACGTTCCCCGGCAAGCGAAAGCTCACCGCCCGCGTCATGCGCGGGAGACGGATGCACCTCGAGGGCGCGTTCTTCACCGCCATCACCTCTTTCGTTTCCATCCTCGTCACCGGGATCATCATCTGGATCCTGGTCGCGAAGTACGGCCCGTTCATCCAGGAATACTCGATCAAGCCCCGGTCGATCATCGGCCTGTGCGCGCTGGCGGCGGCGGTGACGTGGCTGGTGACGCGGCTGTCGCTGCGCGTGGCGGACTGGATCCTGCGCAACATGCCCCGCGCGCGGCGCTTCATCCGCCCGTGGCTGAAGAAGAAGGGCTTCAACCTCCTCCCGCCGAGGCGCAAGCGCGGCGTCGTCATCGACGAGGTGGCCGTCGCCAGCAACGAGGAGATCCTCGAGATCCACCCGCGCCACCACACGCGACTGCTCGCGACGTGGACCTTCCTGCGCCCGTGGCTCACCCGCGCGCTGAGCCTGACGATCACCATCCTGATCGTGCTGTGGATCCTCAAGCCCATTCAGGATCAGTGGCCCAACGTCCGCGAGCAGATCCTTTCCACCAGCCCGATCCGATTCATCGTCGCGTCGGCGATGTTCGCGGTCTTCCTCTTCCTGTTCCGCGCGATGGTGTGGCGGCAGATCCTGATCGGCTTCGGGCACCGCTTGCCCGTGCGCGTGGCGACGCGCATCTGGTCGATCTCCGAACTGGCGCGATACCTGCCCGGCGCGATCTGGCAGGTCGTCGGCCGCGTCTACATGGTCAAGCCCTACGGCGTGAGCGGGAGCGTCTCCTCGACCAGCCAGATCCTCGAGATCTTCACCTTCCTGCTCGCCAACGTGATCATGGCATCCGTCTGCCTGCTCTACTTCGGCGTGCGCAAGGACGTCGACGGCTCGGCGCGCGTCTGGCTTTACACCGCGATGGCGCTCGTGCCGGCGCTGGCGCTGGTCCTGCACCCGCGGGTCTTTTACGCCGTCGTCAACCGCGTACTCGTGGCCATCAACAAGCCGGCCATCACGCAGCGCCTGCGCGGGCGGAAGCTGGTGATGCTGCTGGCGTGGGTGGTCGGGGGACTTCTGTGGCAGAGCCTGGCGGTGTGGATCATCACGCAGGATGTGCTGGGGTTGCCGATCGAGAAGTGGTGGGTCGTGGCGGGGGCGTTCTCGCTGGCGTGGTGCGCGGGGTTCCTCGCGATCTGGGCGCCGGGCGGCATCGGCGTGCGCGAGGTGGTGTTCATGTCCGCGATGCTCGTCGTGCTGCCGCCGCACATCAAGGCGCTTTACGCGGGCAACCCGGAGCAACTGAACGCGTTCCTGGCCTTCCTCAGCATCCTCCTGCGCCTCTGGGCGACGGCGGGGGAGCTGCTGCTCGCGGTGGTGTCGCTGACGCTGGACCTGCCGGGGGCGCTGGGGGACGCGGACGCGCACGGGAGGGTGCCGGCGCGGGAGACGACGCGGACGACATCGCTTGTCCCTTCTCCCGGTACTCCGGGAGAAGGTTAGGACGGTGAACTGAATGCGAACATCGAACACACAACATCGAACGCCGAACATCGAATGAAAACGCGGGGAATCCTCACTTCGATGTTGGATGTTCGGTGTTGTGTGTTCGATGTTCCATTCGCTTGCTCACCCATGCCGCGGGTAAATCGTGGTGAAGTAGAGGGTGAGGAGAATCGCGACCCACGCGCCGAAGGCGATTAGCAATCCCGCGAACAGCTTCCGCCGGGGCTTCAGCGGCGCGACCGGCGGAAGCGGCGGCTTCCCCTTGGGCGCCGACGCGTTCAGGTTGATCTTCCGCTCGCCGCCGCGCGTCACGTGTGGCTCTCGATCTTATAGTTCTCGAACGCGGCCTTGAAGTCGAACACGTCGCGGAAGTCCTCGAGCGTGTCGTCGTCGGTCCTCTGCATGTACCCGTTGTCGACCAGCGCGAACACGATCCGACCGAAGTCGATCGTCTTGCGCACGCCCCAGCGCCCCAGCACCGTCCGCGCGAGCAACCCCCAATTCAGCAGCGCGAACTCGCGCAGCCCTTCGCACAGGTCCGCACCCGTAACGTGACGGCTGACCTTCTCTTCCTTCACGTCGCCGTGCAGCTTGTGAACGGTGTAACTGAGCCCCTGCTGGACGAACTCGAACGCCTCCATCGGGTACAGGCCGACCTCGTCCACCACCTGCTGGAGGCTCTTTTCAGGCTCGACCGGTTCGGCAGGGGGCATGGGGTCACTCTATCAAACCGGCGTCGCGCGAGGTAGGGATGAACTGTCGCGCCGGAAGCGGGCGGAGCCTCGCCCTCCCGCTTCGTTTTGGAACACTCTCGGTGCGGCGCGCGACAGTAGGGCTCCGGCCCGTGTTATCGGACTCGCGCAGCCCGGCGACCAGCGCGGACATCGGATGAGCCGGAAGCGAGTCAATGGCCGTGTCACGATGTGCCGATTACACCCAACTGGCGCGGTTATCGCGCCCGAACCCGAGAGCGGCGTTCCATTTTTTGCCTTGGAAATCGGCCTCCCTATAATGCCGCTTCCCCGGCCTCGGGCTTGGCCGTCGGGACGCTTTATCCCATTTGTTCGTGTACCTTCACGGATGGAGTCTGTCGAATGTCGAAATTACTGCGCGGATCGTCACCCTTGATCGCCTTGATCGTCGCCGGCTGCGCCAAGGACCGCGCCCCGTTTGACCCCCGCGAGTTCCAGCAGGACGAGCGGCGCACCGCCGACGAGGTCAAGCCGCGCCCGAAGCAGCCGCTGCCGACGACGCTCCAGAGCCCGTTCATCACGAACACGACCGGCCCGGCGTCGACCCAGCCGAAGTACCCGCCGGCGACCGGCCCGGCGATCGGCGTGGAGCCGACGGTCCGCCTGAGCCTTCGCGAGGTCGTCCAGCGCGCCGTCGCGAATAACCTGGAAGTCAAGGTCGAAGGGTACAGCCCGGCCATCGAGCAGACGCGCGTCGTCGAGGCGGAGGCGCGGTTTGACCCGACGTTCTTCGCGACGGCGCAGTTCGAGAACCGCGACGATCCGTTCGGTGGATCGGCGAGCATCCTCGGGGACGCGATTGCCAGCGGCGGCGACGCCAAGGTCGGAACGCTTCGGAGCGGCGTCCGCCAGGTGCTTCCCAGCGGCGGCGAACTCGAACTCCGCTATCAGATTCAGCACAACGACACGGTGGGCACCAACCAAATCGGAATCACGACCGAGAACTCCTACTTCGAGAACGAGCTCGCCCTCCAGATCACACAGCCGCTGCTCCGCGACTTCGGCGTCGAGATCAACCGTGCCCGCATCGACGTCGCGCGCAACAACCAGCGCATCAGCCTCCTCGACTTCCGCCGGCAGTTGGAGACGACGATCAGCCAGATCGAGGAAGTCTACTGGGCACAGGTCCAGGCGATGCAGGACGTGCGCATCCAGGAGGACCTGCTCAACGAGACGCTGTCGACGGCCGAGCTGCTGTTCCGCCGGCGGACGCAGGATGTGACGCGCGTGCAGATCTCGCAGGCGAACGCATCGGTCGAGAATCGCCGGGCGGGGCTCATCCGCGCCCGCGCCCGCGTCCGCGACCTGTCGGACGAGATGAAGCGCCGCATGAACGATCCGGAAATCCCGGTGACGGGCGCGGTGCTCATCCTGCCCGCGAACGAGCCGCTCGAGCAGCCGGTCAAATTCAGCCTGGAAGACCAGATCGCGACGGGGATCGAGAACCGCCTCGAACTCGGACAGCAGCAGCTCCGCATCGATTCGACGTACATCGCCGCCCGTGTGGCCAGGCAAAACCTGCTGCCGCAGCTCAACCTCACCGGTGCGGTGGGCGCCGTCGGCGTCAGCGACGACCTCGATGGCGGCAGCTTCCCCTCGGCGTTCGAGAATCAGAACGAATACGACGACCTCAGTTTCGCGGTGGGGTTGCAGTTTGAGATCCCGATCGGCAACCGCGCCGCCCGCGCCGGCTATCGCCGCAGCCGGCTCCAGCAGGAGCAGGCGGTCACGCAGTACGCGGCCCTGATCGACCAGGTGGCGTTCGAGATCAAGCGGTCGCTGCGCGAGATCGAGACGACGTGGGAGGAGATGGTCGCCACCCGCCAGGCGGTGTTCGCCAACGCCGACGCGCTGCTCGCGTTGCGCCAGCGCGAGGAGGCGAACGAGCCGCTGACGCCGGACTTCGTGGAGCGGAAGCTCAACCAGCAGGAGCGTCTCGCCGAGGCCCGCCGCGCCCAGGCCGCCGCTGTGAGCAACTACAACAACGCCATCTCCCAGCTCGAGCTCGCCAAAGGCACGCTGTTGCGCTACAACAACGTGATCATGGAGGAGGCGAGCGTTCAGTTGGCGAAGAAGTAGGCGGGTAAGCACGAAATCTGAAGCACGAAGCACGAAACGAACGGCAAATTCAAAGAAGAAAGCTCCAAACGGGAATGGTTCCGTTTGGGGCTTTGGTCTTTGGTGCTTGGGATTTGTTTCGTGCTTCGTGCTTCGGATTTCGTGCTTCTCTGGGCGTGCTTTACAATGCGCTGGTGCTCACCCTCCTCGTCCTCCAGGGTCCCGACAAAGGCCGGCGGTTCGAACTGCCGGACGCGCCGGCGCTCGTCGGCCGCGACAGCCGGCAATTGCCGTTGACCGACAACACGGTGAGCCGCCGCCATGCCGAGCTGATCCCGGGGCCGGACAACTGGATCCTGCGTGATCTGGGCAGTTCCAACGGGACGTACATCAACGGCACCCGCGTCACGAACCGCTACGCGCTGAAGCTGGGCGATCAGATCCGCGTCGGGCGGACGTTGATGGTCTTCGGCGCGCAACCCGGCGTCAGCCGCGCGCGGGGGGGCGACGTCACGCTCTCGGGCGAAGAGAGCGGCATGGACTCGGCCATCATGCACACGGTGCCGTCCAACGACGATTCCATGGTCCTGGCCGTCCCCGAGCCCGCGGCGGCGGCGATGACCAACCTCAAGCTGCTCTACCAGCTCGGCGCATCCCTGGGCAGCAGCTTCGACGTCGAGCAGGTCCTTGAGGTCGTCATGGACCTCGTCTTCGAGCACGTGAAGGCGGACCACGGCATCATCATGCTCGTGGACGAGCGGAACGCCGACGTCATCCCCAAGATCGTCCGCACGCGCGAGGACGAAGCGCGACGATCCAGCGCCGACGGGAAGGAATCGAACGACGCCAACGACGACACCGCCGCCGGCATCCGCGTCGGGCCGACGGAGAAGATCCACGCCTCGCGCACGATCGTGAACCACGTGCTGACCGTCGGCGAGGGCGTGCTCTCCAGCAACGCGATGACCGATCAGCGGTTCGAGAAGAGCAAGTCCGTCCACGACCTGGGCATCCGCTCGTCACTGTGCGTCCCGATCAAGGCCCGCAAGCTCGACGGCAAGAGCGGCGACGAGATCATCGGCGTCATCTACATCGACAGCTCCGTCAAGAACTACACCTATGCCCCCGACCAGCTGCGCCTGCTCACCGCCATCGGCCTCCAGGCGGGCATGGCGATTCAGAACGCCAAGCTCTACCAGGCCGGGCTCCAGGCCGAGCGTCTCGCCGCCGTCGGCGAGACGACGGCGGCGCTCTCCCACTCGATCAAGAACATCCTCCAAGCCCTCCGCGGCGGCGCCGACGTCGTCGAGATGGGGCTGCGCTCGACGAACGTCACGCAGGCGACGAAGGGGTGGCGCATCGTCGATCGCAACCTCGAGAAGATCTACAACCTGACGATGAACCTGCTCGCCTACAGCAAGCCGCGCGAGCCCAAGCTCGAGCCGATCAACCCCAAGCGCCTGATCGAAGAATGCCTGGAGCTCATCGCCACGCAGGCCAACGAGAAGGGCGTCATGGCCGTCGCCGACGTCGACGTCGACCACCCCGCCATCCCGCTCGATCCCGACGGCATGCACCAGGTGATCATGAACCTGCTGAGCAACGCGCTGGACGCGGTCGAGCCGCGCAAGGGGTTGATCCGCGTCGTGGCGCGGTACGACGCCGAGAGCAAATCGAGCGTGATCGAGGTCATCGACAACGGCACGGGAATCCCGCCGGGGATGATGAAGCACATGTTCGAGCTGTTCCACTCGACCAAGGGCAACCGCGGGACGGGATTGGGATTGGCGGTGACGAAGAAGATCGTCGACGAGCACGAGGGCTCGATCAGCGTGAAGAGCGCTCCCGGCGAGGGGACGACGTTCACCGTGCGCCTGCCGGTGTACCACGAGACGCTGAGCGACCCGTCGCATACGCACGGCCCGGCGCGGTGAATGAGGTGACGGGGTGGGGAGTGACGGGGTGACGGAGTAAAAGCGGCTGGTCCTGCCTTTTTCTACTCCGTCCCCCCGTCACTCCCTACCCCGTCACGGTTTTCTTCACTGCTGCGGCTTCTTCTTCGACTCCACGTGGTTCTTGCCCGGCCGGCGGGGGCGCTTGCCGTAGCGGGTGCCTTCGCCGGTGTCGCCGGCGGTGGCGCTGGTCCCTTCGACGGGGAGCTTGCCCGTCGCCTTCTTGCCGCTCGCGGCGCGCTCGACGATGAGCAGGTCGGGGTCGAGCGGCTTCCACCAGCGCTTGCGGATGATCCGCACCGCCTCCTTCGGGTCGTCCACGATCTTGAAGATGTCGATGTCTTCGAGATCGACGAACTTCGGGCGCAGCGTCTTGTTCATCCACTCGACGAGCCCGCTCCAATACGCGCTGCCGAACAGGACGACGGGGAACGCGTCGACCTTCAGCGTCTGCACGAGGGTGAGGACTTCGAACAGCTCGTCGAGCGTGCCGTACCCGCCGGGGAAGTAGATGAATGCCTCGGCGTACTTCGTGAACATCACCTTGCGGGCGTAGAAGTAGTGGAAGTCGAGGCTGACGTTCTGGTACTTGTTCCCCTCCTGCTCCTGGGGCAGGCTGATGTTGAGCCCGACCGAGACGCCGCCGGCGTCGAACGCGCCCTTGTTGGCGGCCTCCATGATGCCCGGCCCGCCGCCGGTGATGACGGCGAACTTCGACTTCACGAGCAGGCGCGCCGTTTCCTCGGCGGCCTGGTACATCGGGTCGTCGGGCTTGGTGCGCGCGCTGCCGAAGACCGAGACGCCTTTGCCGATCGGGGCCATGACCTCGAATCCCTCGACGAACTCGGCCATGATGCGGAAAATCCGCCAGCTTTCGTGGGGGTCAAACTGCTTCTGTAGGGGCATGGTGCGGGATGAGAAGCGGGAGGCGCACCGAAATCAACCGGCGCCTCCTCACATTTAGCCGCCGGGCTTGCCCGGCGCGGGTTCGAGGAGAGCGCCGGGGAAGCCCGGCGGCTAAATGGAAGGTTTCGCACGGGGTTTCGCGCCTCTTGCCAGTGCGAGCCCCGGCTCATATACTGCCCCGCTTCCAAAAATCCGGCCCCATGGGCGGTCGGGGCGGAACGTCTGACAAGGAAACGAGTTAATGCCGACGATTAATCAGCTGATCAAGAAGCCGCGCCGTGCCCTCGGGCGGATCAACAAGGTCAAGGACCTCGAAGCGTCGCCGCAAAAGCGCGGCGTCTGCCTCCAGGTCAAGACCATGACCCCCAAGAAGCCGAACAGCGCGCTCCGCAAGATCGCCCGCGTGCGGCTCAGCAACGGCAAGGAAGTCACCGCCTACATCCCCGGCGAAGAGCACAACCTCCAGGAACACAGCATCGTGCTGGTCCGCGGCGGCCGCGTGCGCGATCTGCCGGGCGTTCGCTATCACATCGTCCGCGGGACGCTCGACACCCTCGGTGTCGATGGCCGCAAGCGCAGCCGCAGCAAGTACGGCGCGAAACGCGGCAAGTAACGCATTTGGCGAACGGAACCATTTGGCGGCGGTGCGCAGCACCGCGGGTTCCGCGCGATCAGGTGAGGTCGCGAAGCGCCAACAAGGGGCGGAGGAGCGGTAGAAACGTGTCGGCGCAAGTTCTGGCGCTGAGCCTTCGCGAAGGGCTCGGCAGTCTGATCTTTACCGGTGGTTTCATCGTCGTTGCGCTTGCAGTCGGGATCTGGTGGCTCAAACGCAACGCCTGACGGATCGCGCGCGATGCGCGAGAGCGCGGTGAAGGTTCACCCGCAAAAGCCCACGGCTTAAGCCGTGGGCTTCTATCGAGCTAACGACAAGAGATCCGGAGTATTCCCGTCGCGTTGACGGGGAGAACATCCTTCGGGATACGGAACGAGGTTTCGCGGAGAACGCAGATGGCATACAAGAAGTTCACGGCATCGGAGACGATGCTCAAGCCCGACCCCCGCTTCAACAGCAAGCTGGTCAGCAAGTTCATCAACTCGATCATGTGGGACGGCAAGAAGACCGTCGCGCAGAAGATCTTCTACGATGCGATGGACCAGGTCGTGAAGAAGTTGAAGGACGTCCCGCCGCTGGAGGTGTTCGAGACGGCGATCAACAACGTCAAGCCGTATGTCGAGGTGCGCAGCAAGCGCGTCGGCGGGGCGAACTACCAGGTTCCGATGCAGGTCAACCGCCGCCGCCAGCAGAGCCTGGCGTTCCGCTGGATCATCGGCGCCTGCCGCGAGGGCGGGGGCCGACCGATGTCCGACCGCCTGGCCGACGAGCTGCTGGCCGCCTTCCGCAAGGAAGGCAAGGCCATGTCCACCCGCGACAACACCCACCGCATGGCCGACGCGAACAAGGCGTTCGCGCACTTCGCGTGGTAAGTCGCTGAGACGCGCTTCAATTGGAATTCGAGCAGGGCGAACCTTTCGAGGTTCGCCCCTCTCGTTTTCCGCTTGCGGCTTCGCGGACAAAGACGCGCGGGACGGCGCACCTGAATCCGCGAAGCCGCAAGCGGCGGCTCCGCCGGGGTCGTCGGGATGTCGCTTGCGTCTTCGCGAACTCCCCAAGAAGAAGACGACGACCGGTTGCCGGTCGTCGCCTGTCGTTCATGACGGAAGTCGCCCGCTCTGATCGCGGTCTACGACCCCTCGAATGTTAGCGGCGCCTTCGCGGCCGCGCGTGGCGCAGGGACTCACTGGCTCCGGTGAGCTTGGCGAGCATCCTGCCGAACGTCGTCGTCATACCGACCGACGTGCCGCTCATGCGCGGCGGGGCGGACGTCCGCCGCATCGGGGTGACCGAGCGGTAAACAGTTGTGCGTGACATAAGAGACACTCCTTCCGTAAAACACCTGCACGACGTTAGGGGAAGATACGGATGCGCCGTTCCGCGCCGAATCGAACCGTTTTTCGCGACAGTCCGATAAATCGGCGTGAAACGTGAAGACGTGAAACGTCGGGTTGGCGAGCGCGCTTCCGCGATCGTGGCATTTCACCCCGGGGGGGGCTACGTCCCGTTGCTGCACCGGTCGGACATCTCCGGATTGACAAACGTACAGCTGTACGTCACAATCACGTACAGATGTACGTAGACCGGAGGCGGTGATGGCGAAGCGGGCGAACCTGGCCAGGTCGGAGCTGGAGGTCGCGCAAGTCGTCTGGCGGTTGGGCGAGGCGCGCGTCCGCGACGTCGTCGAGGCGCTCCCACCCGACCCCAAGCCCGACTTCTGGACCGTCCAGACCCACCTCCGTAGGCTCAAGGCGAAAGGCTACTTGCGGACGCGCACCGAGGGCCGCGCGCACGTCTACCGGCCCGCGGTCAACCCGGCGCGCGTGATCCGCGAGGTCGTGCAGGACTTCGTCAACCGCGCCTTCGGCGGCGCGTCCCTCCCGCTCGTTCAGCACCTCATCGAAGACAACGGCCTCTCCGATGACGACCTCGACAAGCTCCAGGACACGCTTGAGCAGCTCAAGCGGAGGAGGAAGTCATGAACTTGGACGCGATCCTCGCGCTGCTGCGCACGCACCTGATCCAATCGTCGCTCGTCATCCTCCCGGTCGGCGCAGTGACAACGACGCTCTGCCGCCGCCGCCCGCGGCTGGCGTATGCGCTGTGGCTGCTCGCGCTGGCCAAGTGCCTCGTCCCGCC
>JBAUGM010000124.1:0-13669 GCA_049679725.1 Tepidisphaeraceae bacterium | reverse complement strand
TGCCGCGCCGGCGGTCAGCGCGCCGGACTTGAGGAAATCGCGCCGCGAGAATCCCGCGCGCGACCGAAGCCCGCGCCGCAACCCGTGACGGATGAGGGAACGATACGCTCTGGACATGTCAGTGTGCTCCGAGAAAGGGAATGACGCGCCGCGGATCGTTTCCGCGCGCGGGGATGATACTTGAGGAGAGTGAGAGGTTGAAGATGAGGGGGTGCTGGGGTGCTGGGGTGAGGGGGTGAGAGGGTGAGAGGGGGTGACTCGGTCGGTCACCCATCATTGTCACCCCAGCACCCCAGCACCCCATCACCCCATCATCTTCCGTCAGCCCAACGTCATGTTCGACAAGAACGTCTCCAGCTCCTTCTGCTGCCCCTGCATCTGCTCCATCAGGCTTTCGGTCTCGGTCTGGAGCGTTTCGATCTTCGATTCCTGATCGTTCAGCTTCGTCATCAGCCGGTCGTAGTACGGGCTGGGCTGGCGGACGGTCTTCATGTTCTCGCGGATGCGGGTCTGCTCCTCGGTGATCTGCTTGGTCTGCTCTTTGCGCAGGTCGATCTGCCGCTGGGTGTCGACGAGCTTCTGCTTGCGCTCCAGCGCCTGCTGGAGCGTCTTGCGGATCTCCGGCGGGATGGCGCCCTGCTGGGTGTAGTGGTAGAGCGTGGGGATGTCGCACGGGAGGATCGCGACGGTCTGGCCCTGCACGATCTCTTCCTTCACGACGAGCTTGCTACCCTTGCCCGGCTCGACCGCTCCCTTGAAGCGGTAGAGCGTCTCGGTCGTTTCGATCGGTTTATCCGTGTCGACGAGTTTCCACCCCTGCCGCAGCGGGTGCTCGACGATGAGGGTCTTCTTCGCGTCCGACTTGTTCTCCGCGAGGTACTCCTGCGTGAAGAGATTCTTGTGCGTCAACTCGAGCACGCCCTTGACGATTTTTGCCGTCATCAGGGAGGTGTCGTTGCGGTTCTTGGTCGAGTCGACGCGCACTTGCAGATCGATGCCGTAGCTGAGCAGGCGCTCCTGGCCGGGGGGGACGTTGTCGACCTGCGCGTCGCCGGCGTAGGTGTGGCCGTCGAGGACGGTGATCGGGCCCTGCAACAGGTGCTTGTCGGTCGTGTTCTTCACCCGCGCGCCGTTGAGCGGGTTCTTCGCGAGGACGGCGGCGTTGTAGATCGCGAGTTTCTCGACTTCGACGTCGTCCGTGATGATCGGGATCATCGCGGACTTCTGCCGCGGGAGGGAGACGTTGCCGACGGTGTACTGAAACAGCTCGCCGACCTTGGCGGCGGAGGCGACGGAGCGGATGGAGGCGCTGGCATCCATGAGCGGTTGCGTCGCCGGCGCGCCGGAGGCGGTGGTGAGCTCGCCCAGGGCCATCCCGCGCTGCCGGCGGGCCATTCTGTCCGCCGCCATCGGCGCCGCCGTCGCCGCAGGTGCGCCGCCGGCCCGGCCGGCGAACTCCTGCACCTCCTTCGCCTCATCCATCCCCCCGTCGTACGTCTGCGGGCGCAGGCTGGCGAACAACTCCTGCACCACGACCGGCCGCGCCACGTACAGCGGCTGGTACAAATCCATCACAAACGAAATCGGCCGGCCGCTCACGAGGCTCAACTGCACGTTGTCCCAGTCGTTGTCCGTCTGGTTCTCGACGATGGCCCACCCCTGGAGCTTGGGCTTCTCATCGGCGCTGGGCAGGATGAGCCGGTAGCTCGTCTTCCAGATCGGCGTTTCGACGACGTACCCCAGCCGCACCCGGCGTTCGCCCTTGCCGGAGAAATTGATCTGCACCGGCTTCTTGTCCTGGTCGCGCGCCTGCGCGAGCGCCGTCAGCGCGCGGTTCAGCTCATCCTGCAGTTGCGGGTCTTGCAATTCGATGCTGCGGACGTTGTCCAGCTCGATCGCGAGCATCTTTCCGCCGGCGATGACGTTGAGGATCGCGACCTCGATCGGCTCGGCGTCTTCCTTCCTGACCGGCCGCTTCTTGATCTCGACGCCGAGGATCGTGCCGTCGATCTGGCGGTCGGATTCCTGCACGAAGACCTTCGCGCCGCGAAGCTGGTTGAGCAGGTCGGCCATCGACGGATTGGACGTGATGTCGACCTGGAAGCTGCGCAGCGTCTTGGCGACGGGGTCCTGCGACGGGTAGGTGATCGTGTTGACGGTGCCGCCATCCAGGTCTTGCAGGATGAGGCTCTTGAGGATGTCGTTGATCTGCGCGGTCTTGAAGCGCAGCTCGGTGGAGCCGTCGCCCCTGATGTTGCCGAAATGCTCGAAGTAGCCGACGCCGGAGGAGAAGAGGACGACCTCCTTGACCGGCACATCGGCGGCCGGGCGCGTCGCTGGCGCGGTTTGCGCGTCCGTCGCCTGCGCGAAGCCGGCCGTCTCCTGCCATCCCACCCCCGCCACCGCCGCCGCCGCCAGAACCATCGACCGAAGCGCCTGCCGCATGATAAGTCTCCTTGCTGAGGTTGAACAAATCGTAACCGGGTAGGCGTTGGACGGGCGTGCGGATCGAAAGTTTCAACCACTGGCATCATGGCAAATACAGAGGAGGGGAGCCACAGAGGACACAGAGCACACGGAGAAAAGCAGATGCAGCTCTGGTCCGTCTCTTTCTCTGTGTCCTCTGTGTTCTCTGTGGCTCCCCATCGTTTTTCCATTTGCCTTTCCGCCATTCATACTGTATTTTCTGTTTAGACAGAAATAGGAGACGCCCACATGGAACTCACCCCCACCACTCAGAAGTTCATCCTCCACTGGGGCGAAATGGGCACCCGCTGGGGCGTCAACCGGACGGTGGCGCAGATTCACGCCCTGCTGTTCATCGCTCCCAAGCCGCTGCACGCGGAGGAGCTCGCCGAGACGCTCGGGGTGGCGCGGTCCAACGTCTCCACTAGCATCAAAGAGCTCCAAGGGTGGGGTATCATTCGCGTGGTCCACGTGCTGGGCGATCGGCGGGATCATTTCGAGTCGATGAAGGACGTCTGGGACCTGTTCCGACAGGTGCTGGACGAGCGAAAACGGCGGGAAATCGACCCGACCCTCGCCATCCTCCGCGACTGCATCGCCGAGGCCGAGCGGGCCCGGCCGGCGGAGCCGCACGTGCGCGACCGACTTTCCGATTTGCTCGGCTTCT
The DNA here is from genome assembly GCA_049679725.1 of Tepidisphaeraceae bacterium. Lineage (GTDB taxonomy): Bacteria > Planctomycetota > Phycisphaerae > Tepidisphaerales > Tepidisphaeraceae > DASYWJ01. The sequence goes on along the minus strand of JBAUGM010000124.1, from coordinate 10,536 downwards.
TCGAGACGATGACCGGCTGGTACGAGCAGATCCGCCGGATGCCGACGCCGATGGTCATCCGCTTCGTCAAAGCGGGCGAGAAGGTGCGGAAGTTGATCGGCATGGCGTAGCAGAACCGGGGCGGCACGGAACCGCCCCTTTTTCAGAGAACGGTATTTCTGTTTCAACAGACATTACAGACATACGATAAGGGGAAGACCATGACAACCCGATACGCGATCGAACGAGCGGCGAACGACATCGCCCGGGATCGCCTGGAGGCCGATGGCGGCGCGGCGCTGGTCGCCGACTGGGCGCGGGCGGTGTTCATCCACTACGCGGTCGATCCCGAGATCCTGCAGCCACACGTCCCCTTCCCGCTCGACCTCTTCGATAGCAAGGCCTACGTCTCCGTCGTCGCCTTCACGCAACACCACCTCCGGCCGAAGGTGGGCGGCCGGATCGCCGCGGCGCTGAGCACGCCGGTCGCGAACCACCCGTTCTTCAACGTCCGCACTTACGTGCGCGTGAACGGCGAGCCGGGCATCTACTTCCTCGCCGAGTGGATCCCCAACCGCTTGGCCGCCCTGCTCGGCCCGCCGCTGTACGGACTGCCGTATCGACTCGGCCGGCTGCGGTACAACAGCCCGGGCTCAGCACGCGATGCCGGATTAAATAGCTCCCGGACCTATTTACGTCCTCAAAAACTCCACGATTGTCGCGACACTCTCAGCAACCACCAAGGGACGAAAATAGGGACGGGAGCTATTTATTTCCCGAGTGACGTGCGGGAACTGGCGGGCAATGTGACTGCGAATGGCCGCGCGTTCCGGTTCCGCGCCCGTGCCGAGCCGTGGGCGACGCCGGACGTCGCGGAGCCCGGCGGCCTGACGGAGTTCCTCGTCGAGCGCTACACCGCCTACACGATGCACGGCCGAACGCCGCTGCGGTTCCGCATCTGGCACGAGCCATGGCTTCACCTGCCGATCGACGTCGACGTCAACGATGATTCCCTGCTCGACGCGACGGGGAACTGGCATCGCCACGCGTCCCTGGCCTGCGCGCACCATTCCGCGGGCGTGCGCGACGTCCTGATCGGTCGACCGCGAAAGCTGCGCCCGACGCCGAACGCCTTCGCGCGATGGGCGCCGCTCGCCCTTCTGCCGCTTGCCGGCTTAGCGCTCAACACGCGCCTGCCCGCGTGGGGTTTCATGTGGGCGATGGCGTACGCGATCTTCTTCGGCTGCAAGTGGGCGACGCTGCTCGGCGCGGGCGAGCCGCTGCATCGCGCGTCCGTCCCGCGCATCCTCGCGTATCTCTTCGTCTGGCCCGGCATGAACGCGCGGGAGTTCCTCGATCCGCTTCCGCGCGTGACGCGCCCGTCCGGCGCCGAGTGGCTCAGCGCAATCGCTAAGCCGGCGAGCGGCGGATTGCTGCTCTTCGCGGTCGCGCGAACGTTCAACGACATCCCCCTCCTCGCGGGCTGGATCGGGATGATCGGCGCGATCCTGCTGCTGCACTTCGGCGTGTTCCATTTGCTCGCGCTCGCGCTGCGCCGCGCGGGCGTGAACGTCACGCCGATCATGAACGCGCCGCTGCGCTCCCGCTCCGTCGCGGAGTTCTGGGGCACGCGGTGGAACCTGGGCTTCCACCACCTCGCCAACGAACTCGTCTTCCGCCCGACCCTCGACCGACTCGGCGTCGCCGGCGCGCTGATGCTGACGTTCCTCGCCTCCGGCCTCGTCCACGAGCTGGTGGTGACCCTCCCCGCCCACGGCGGGTACGGGCTGCCGACGCTCTACTTTGTCCTCCAGGGGCTCGGGGTGCTCATCGAGCGGCGCATCCCGCGACGACATCGGCTCGCGCGGCGCGCGTTCGCGCTCGCGGTCGTCGGTCTGCCGGTCTTCATCCTGTTCCCGCCACCGTTCGTACTGAACGTGTTCGTGCCGTTCATGCGGGCGATCGGCGCGATGTGAAAGGAGACGCGCGTCATGAGAAACCTCGAACTGCTCATCACGATCGGCGGCGTGCTGCACCTGGGCATCCTGATCGCCAGCGCGCTCACACCCGGCGTGCTCGACTGGAAACGCGAGCTGGACAAGCTCCGCCCGCTCTCCCGCCAACTCGTCTGGGTACACGGAGCGTTCATCGTGCTCACGATCATCGGCTTCGGCGTGATCTCCCTGATCGCCCCGGCCGATCTCGCGTCCGGCACGACGCTCGCCCGCGCGACCTGCGCATTCGTCGCCATCTTCTGGCTCTGCCGCCTCGGCGTGCAGTTCTTCGTGTTCGACGCCAGGCCCTTCCTGACTCGCGCGGTCCTCAAGCTCGGATACCACGGCCTGACGGTCGTGTTCTTCATCCTCGTCGCTACGTACGGCTTCGCGGCCATTGCACCGCGAAGCCTCGAATGAAAGGAGCGTCGTATGTTGACCATCGTGGCATTGCGTCTGGCGGGTCTATTCCTTCTCGGCCTGTTCGTGCTCAACTTCTTCGTCCCCGCGCGGTTCAAGTGGGCCGAGGAGCTGCCGCGACTGTCTCTCATCAACCGCCGGATCTTCCAGGTACACGCGGTGTTCATCGCGTTCATCCTGCTGCTCAGCGGGCTGCTGCTCGTGCTCCTGCCGCACGAGTTGGTCGCGCCAACGCCGCTCGCCCGCGCGATCCTCGGCGGCCTCGCGGCGTTCTGGGGCTTGCGGCTGTGGATGCAGTGGTTCATGTACGATCGCGAACTCTGGCGCGGCAAACGGTTCGAAACCGCGATGCAGTTCGTCTTCAGCGGGCTGTGGATCTTCCTGACCGCGACATTCGCGACGGCGCTGTGGCAGAGCTTCTCCGCATGAACCGGACAGAGGAATGTCATCCTGAGGTACTCCGAAGGATCTAGCCGCGAACGTGAAGGCCCCACCGATCTTGGCTAGACCCTTCGGAGTACCTCAGGGTGACACGCGAGCGAGAACTCATGACTGGCACACGCATCATCATCGCCGGCGGGACGGGCTTCATCGGGCGCGCGATCGCGCGCGAGCTGGCAGGTCGTGGCGCGGACGTCGTGGTCCTCACGCGGAACCCCCAGACGTCACCACAAGTCGGCCGGCACGTGCGGTGGGACGGGAAGACGATCAGCGACTGGGTCCGCGAGGTCGATGGCGCGGATGCCGTGATCAACCTCGCGGGCAGGAACGTCAACTGCCGCTACACGCCGGCGGCGCTGGCGGAGGTGGACGAGTCGCGCGTGAACGCGGTGGTGGCGATGAACACCGCCATCGCGCAGTCGAAGGCCCCGCCGCGCGTGCTGATCCAGGCGGCCACGACGGCGATCTACGGCGACACCGGCGACCGCTGGCTCGACGAATCCACCCCGCCCGGCTACGGCGTCCCGCCGCTCACGGCGCTGAAATGGGAGCACGCCTTCGCGACGCACCCCACGCCGGGTACGCGCCGCGTGACGCTGCGCATCAGCTTCGTGCTCGGCCGCGATGGGGGTGCGCTGTCGATGCTCTCGATGCTGACGAGATGCTTCCTCGGCGGCGCCGTCGGCAGCGGACGCCAGTACATCAGTTGGATCCACATCGACGATCTGATGCGCCTTGTCGTCCGCGCGATCGAGGATGAGTCGATGTCCGGCCTCTATAACGTCGCCACGCCAAACCCGATGACGAACGCCGAGTTCATGCGCGCGCTGCGCCGCGCCCATCACCGCCCCTGGAGCCCGCCGACGCCGGCGGCGCTCGTGCGCATCGGTTGTTTCCTGATGCGCACGGAGCCCGTGCTCGCGCTGACCGGAAGGCGCGTGCTCCCGAAGCGACTTGCGGAGATGGGATTCGCGTTTCGCTACCCCGACCTGTCCGCCGCGTTGGCGGACATCGTTCGGGAACGCCCGCGCCCGTAGCACCTTGTGAATCGAATCCGCCACATCGTCGGGGTGAATCCGCCATCCAGATCGTTGAGTTCTCATCGTCTCATGTTCTTAAGAATATGAGAGCGATTATATTCTCATGTTCTTAAGAACATGAGATAATGTCACCGTGCTTGGTTCTGCGTCTGGCGGGCCGCTTCGCGCTCTGTGCGGCCGTGCCGGCTCATGGGGCTTTGCAACGAGGTGGCGTCATGACTACGCTGCGGTCGAGATGAGCAACCTGCGAGTCGAGCCCGTCACGACCCCATTCACCGCGACGATCACGCCGCCGGGGTCGAAGAGCCTCACCAACCGCGCGCTGGTGCTGGCGGCGCTGGCGCGCGGGGAGTGCGTGCTGAGCAACGTGCTGTTCGCGGACGACACGCGGGTGATGCTCGACGCGCTCAAGGCGCTGGGGTTTCAGATCGACGTCGACGAGGCGAACCACGCCGTCCGACTTGTCGGTCAGGGCGGGCGCATCCCGTCGTCATCCGCGGAGATCTTCTGCGGCAACAGCGGGACGACGATCCGCTTTCTCGCGGCGATGCTGTCGCTCGGTCGCGGGACGTACACGCTCGACGGCGTGCCGCGCATGCGGCAGCGGCCGATCGGGCCGCTCGTGGCGATGCTCCGCAACCTCGGCGTGCGCGTCGAGCACACGCTTGAACACGGATACCCGCCCATCCGCATCAACGCGGATTCACTTGCCGGCGGGTTCGTGAAGTACGGCAGCGAGACGTCGAGCCAGTACCTCTCCGCCGTGCTGATGGCGGCGCCGTACGCGCGGAACGAGGTGCATGTCGACCTCGTCGGGCCCCAGACGAGTTGGCCGTACGTGGCGATGACGATGCAGCTGATGGACGGTTTCGGCGTGACGCCGGAGCTCATCCGCGACCCGCAAACCGGCGAGCCGCGCACGATCATCATCCCGCAGCAGCCCTACCAGCCGACGAGCTACGCCATCGAGCCGGACGCGAGCAACGCGACCTACTTCCTAGCGGCGGCGGCCGTGCACCCGGGGTCGAAGGTGACGATCGAGGGGCTCGGCAAGCAGAGTCTCCAGGGCGACGTCGGCTTCGCCGACGTGCTGCACAAGATGGGCGCGGATCTCGTGTTCGGTAAGGATTTCATCACGGTGACCGGCACCGACCGGATCGAAGCGATCGACGTCGATCTCTCCCACATGCCGGACACGGCGCAGACGCTGGCGGTCGCTTGCGTCTTCGCGACCGGACCTTCAACCTTGCGCGGCCTGCACACGCTGCGCGTGAAGGAAACCGATCGGCTGGCCGCGCTGGCGACGGAATTGACGAAGCTCGGCACCGACGTCGACATCGAGGGCGACGACGCGCTGACCATCCACCCGCCGGAGGATGGCAAGCTCCGGGCCGCTTCGATCGCGACGTACGACGATCACCGCATGGCCATGAGCTTCGCCATCGCGGGAAGCAAGTCGGCGGGCGTAACGATCGAGCACGTCGAGTGCGTGAACAAGACGTACCCGACGTTTTTTCAGGATTGGGCGAAGCTGTCGCGCGCCTAGCGCATTGTGTCCACACAAGCCTGCCGCTTGTCGCCCGCAATCTCGCTCGATATCGTCGGTCGTGACAACCAACCCTCGGAGCCCGCACATGCCCATCCGCGTCACCGTCTGGAACGAGTTCCGCCACGAGAAGAAGACCCCCAAGATCGCCGAGATCTATCCCAAGGGAATGCACGAGGCGATCGCGTCGCACCTGCGCGCTGCCGGCGCGGGCAAGGAGTTCGACGTCCGCACCGCCACGCTCGACGAGGACGAGCACGGCCTGACGAGCGAGGTGCTCAAGAGCACGGATGTGCTCACCTGGTGGGGCCACATGCACCACGGCGACGTCTCCGATGAGGTCGTGCAGCGCGTCTACCAGCGCGTCATCGACGGCATGGGGCTGCTCGTCCTGCACAGCGGCCACTTCTCAAAGATCTTCAAGAAGCTGATGGGCACCTCGTGCGACCTGAAATGGCGCGAGGAGAAGAACGAGCGCGAAGTGCTGTGGGTCACGCGACCCGGCCACCCGATCGTGCGCGACATCGACGATCACTTCATCCTCGAGCGCGAGGAGATGTACGGCGAGTTCTTCGACATCCCCGAGCCGCAGGAGACGCTGCTCATCTCCAGCTTCGGCGGCGGCGAGGTGTTCCGCAGCTGCTGCACTTGGACGCGCGGGGCGGGCAAGATCGCCTACTTCCGCCCCGGCCATGAGACGTTCCCGACGTACCACGACAAGAACGTGCTAAGGGTGATCGAGAACGCCGTCAGATGGGCCGCTCCCACGCCGGGACCGGCGCCGGCGGCGTTTGGAAACCGGAAACTGGGGTGGTTCGCGGCGGTGCAAAAGTAGACCGCCCCAGCAGTTACGCGATATTGGCACGAACATAAGATTCTAATCAAACAAACATAGGTTTCACATTGACATCCGCCGGTTCTACGGTACATTTCTGCAATCGTTTGCAGATCAATTCCCGTCGTGGGCGCATCAGGCAGTCGTGAAGGCTGCTCCCATCCGGTGCCGCTCACGCAAACTGGCAGAGGAGAGGCTCGTGAGATCATTTCGTTTCGTCCGGCCGATGGCCGTCGTTCTTGGTGCGTCCCTCGCCCTGTCCGCCCTCGCCCCTTCGGTGCAGGCAGCGGTGCTTTATCAGGAAAACTTTGACGACGGCACGTTTGCCGCCAACAGCGCCGCCAACCTGGGGACGGTCACCGGCGGCAAGCTGGATTTCGACGACACGAACGGAGGCGCCAAGTCAAGGTTCGCCGTGGTCGACGGATTCACTTCGCCCGTGATGACGTTTTCCTTCGACGTCGTGGCTCCCGTCACCAACCCCGCGCCGGCTGCCAACAACGACCTGATGCTCCGCGCCGCCATCGGCACCGCATCGGACATGGCCGGGAGTGCCGACGACATTCTGGAAGCCATTGTGTGGCGGAACGGGAACCGTGGCTCGTTCACCAACAACGCCAACGGCACCGAGAGCATTTTCGTCGTGGCCAACAACAAGGCGAGTTCGCTCACCTTCTCCAGCCCGATCGACGGGCTCGACGTCACCCTCAATGGCTTCCAGTTCATCGTCTACTCCCGCCGAAACGACAACAACCAGTTCGGCATCGTCCGCGCCATCACGACGTTCCTCGTCCCGACCGGCGGCGTGACGCCCGGCGACAGCCCGATCACGCGCTTCGCGATCGGCAATTCGTCGAACGCCATGTTGGGCGTGTCGTCCATCGACAACGTCGCCGTGGTCGACGAAGTCTCGTTCCAGACCGTCGTCCCCGAGCCGTCCGCGCTCGCCCTGCTCGGCCTCGGCGCGCTCGCCACCCTGCGACGCCGGCGGGCGTAAGACGTCATTCAGACAATCAGGCGAACACTGGCACCCAGGCGCGCGAGCGACTGGGTGTTTTTGCGGGCGCACGGCCACGGTAGATAGGTTGACGTCCGCCCAGCGTGCTATACTCATTCACGACGATGTCACCCACGACAACCATCATCGGGCCGAACGATCACGGCCGACCCATGACCCTCGACGAGTTCGACCTGGCGGAGGGGGCGGAGGGGCATCGGTATGAACTCGGGAGAGGAGTCATCGTCGTGACCGACGTGCCCGCCACCCCTCACATGCGGCAGGTTGAAGAGCTTCGAGATCAACTGGTCGTCTACAAGCTGAGTCACAAGGGAGTCATCTACTCCGTCGCCACGGGAAGCGAAGCAAAGATTCTCGTCGATGAGGAACAGTCGGAGCGCCATCCGGATCTGTTCGTTTACAAGACCGCTCCGCCCGAGACCGACGTCTGGTCCACCTGGGTCCCCGAGATCGTTATCGAAGTCGTCTCGCCCAGCTCCGCGCACCGCGATTACGAGGAAAAGCCCGCGGAGTACCTCGCGTTCGGTGTGTCGGAGTATTGGATCGTCGATTCGATCAAAGACCAGATGACGGCCCTGCGCCGCACCCGCGGGCGATGGGCGCCAACGGTGCTCAAGTCCGGCGAGTCCTACACCACCCGGTTGCTGCCCGACTTCAAGCTGAACCTCGCCGCCGTGCTCGACGCGGCGAAGCGGTAGCCGGTCGTGTCGATCTGTGGCGCGACGCATACGCGCCACGGTCCCGCGACTGTTCATCGCGCCGCCTGCGGGTGATCATCGCGCACGATCTCCAGCTCCGCCGCCTTCGCGTTGCTCTCGACCTGCTCGACGCTCTTACACCCGGGAATCACCGCGCTGACGGCCGGGTGCTGCAGGCACCAGGCGAGCGCCCACTGTGCCATCGGCACGCCGGGCGGGACTTCGTTCTTCGCAATCTGCTCGACCTCGCGGAGCTTGCGGTCGATGTCTTCCGGCGTGTGGCCCGCGCGGAAGTCGCCGCCGGTGAACCGCGCCCCCGGTTTGTACTTCCCGCTGAGGTAGCCGCTGGCCAGCGGAACGCGCGCGAGGACGCCGAGGTGGTGCGCCAGTGCGTACGGGAAGTCGCGCTGCTCGGGGCGACGGTCCATGCGGTTGTAGATGACCTGGAGCGTCTCGACCCGCGCGGCCTCCGAGCGCACCGTCTGGTGATCGTCCGCGTTGCCGCGGATGCTGTTGCCGATGTGGCGGACCTTGCCCTGCTCCTTCAGCCGGATCAGCGTCTGCTGAAGTTCGACGTTGTCGAACTCGTCGTCGGCGAGCGAGTGATACTGGAGCAGGTCGACGTGATCGGTCCGCAGCGCTTTCAGTGATGCCTCAAGCTGCTCGACCGCGTCTCTCGGCGAGCGCTCGTCGCTGCGCTGCATGTGGCCGTGAAAGCGGTGCCCGAACTTCGTCGCGACGACCCACTTGTCACGATCGCGCGCGATGGCGCCGCCGATGAGGCGCTCGGAGGTGTGGTCGCCATAACACTCGGCGGTGTCGATCAGGTTCAGGCCGAGCTGGCGACCCTTGTCGAACATCGCGTCGACCTCAGGCTGGGAGAATTCCTTCCCCCACTCCCCGCCGAGCTGCCAGGTACCGATGCCGATCACGGAAACGCGGAGGCCGGTCTTGCCGAGGGTGCGGTATTTCATGGTGCGACAGCTTATCGCCGACGAGGCCGCGCAGTCACCTTAGCAACTCGATCGATACCGCGACCGGGCGAACGGACAGAGAAGGTTGATGTGCCATTTCGGTCCCAGCACGCCAATGTCGGCGTCCCCTGTGAAACCCTCCGGGTCGTAAGTCAAAGCGCAGCCCGGTCCGACGAAGAGCCGAAGCCCCGACGGCCGGTTCTCCACTCCGACCACGCCCAGCAAGCCGACCATCCGCGGCACAAGGATTCGCTGCCCGATGAACGGCTCGCTTTCGTGCACGCGTTGCGCGTATGCCCTCAGCAGCGGCGCATGTATCGCCAGCGACAGCTTGGTGATCGACCCCGTCGTGGACGCAGCCAGAACCAATACAAGCGCGGCCCACGGGTAGGGCGAACGTCGATCAGCCGAGTATCGCATTCGGTACGCGCGCGCCAACATGCGACGCACAAGGGCGCCGGCCGCACGCATGGGAAACGCGATGATGGCCGCGACCGCGCCGATGGCCGTCGCGTAATAGCCGCCGGGGAACAGAAGCAGACCCCACACGATGCCCGCTAGTGCACACCATCGGACACGATCCGTGCGCCATGCCGTCGTGTCGAGCATCCGCTGCACCATCCACGGCACGTGAGGCAGGCGGACGGTGTGCGGACTTCGCGGGTCAAACGGCTGGCCACACTCCGGGCAACGAGACGAGGTCAGATCGCGCAGCGAGTAATCGCACTGCCGGCACCGCGCCCCAGACAGGTCGAACGTGCATGCGATCACGGCGTGTCTCCGCGCGAGGATGGCCCCCCTTCAACCGCACATGCGCGGAGAACGTGAAGGTTGCTGCGTCCGCCGCGGGACCTCAGTGGATAAGGGGGACCATTGCAGCCACACGCCGTCGCAAGGCCAGCGACAGCACATAGAACGCGGCGGCGATCAGCAGCAGGTGGTTGAAGCCGATGACCAGCGACAGGAACTCGCTCAATCCGCCCAGGATGATGCCGGCGACGTTGGAGCCGAAGTCGACGTCCGGCTGGGTTGAGTCGCGGAACAGCGTCGCGAATACGACGCCGGCAAAGAAGACCGGGGCGAACACGAGCGCGCACGAGACGATGGTCTTGGCGGCCCCGGGCAGCGAGAGGAAGAACCCCATCGGCACCAGCGCCCCGGCCAGCAGCGACGCGAGCAGCAGCGCGTAGTACGGCCACAGCCGCCGCGGGCGGACGCGCAGGACGTACAGGTTCGCCAGGAGGATCATGACGAGGATGGCTGCGAAGACGACGGAGTTCACGATCCACGTCGAGCCGAAGAGCAGCGCCATGTGGACGACGCCCTTCGTCTCCAGCAGCATGAAGCCGGCGCCGAGGAAGAACATCGTCCAGTTCAACCGGACCGTCCGCACCGGCGCGAACGCCAGCAGCAGCGCGACCGACAGCCCCGCGATCATCACGACGCCGCGGACGTTCACGGCGGGGATCGAGGCGTCGCGCAGGTAGAGGAACGGCCAGTCGTCGCTCGGCAGGCGCAGGCTTGGCCCGGCATCGGCGACGTGTCGCATGCGGATGCCTTCGCCGCGCCACTTCGGGGGCGGCGTCAACGC
>JBAUGM010000123.1:0-7017 GCA_049679725.1 Tepidisphaeraceae bacterium | reverse complement strand
GTCGCGATCAGCGCCCGCGCAGCGACGTTGTAGTTGTCGAGGATCTCGTCGGCCTTCTCCAAGCCTTCGAGCCCGGCGGCTTTGACGGGCGAGGTCAGGTCTGTGGAGGCGATCTGGCTGTTGGAGGTCGGCGCAAAGGGCTGGCCGAATCGCTCGTTCGGGTCCGTGATGCCGAAGAAGTCGCGAGCGTCCTGCCGAAGTTTCAGCAGTTCCCTCAGCGAACCGATGACCTCACCCACTACCGGTACGACCTCCCTCACGCCGCCGACGATCTCGCTGATGCCCTCGCGAATCGCCGGCTGGTTGCTCGTGATCCATTTGAGGAGGTTCTCCAGCTCCGGCAGCAGCGCGACGCGGAGCTGCTCGCCCAGCGTGTTCTGCACGCCCTCCCAGGCGAGACTGATTTCCCCCATCGAGTCGCCCCAGGCGTCGGCGCTGTTGGCCGATTCCTGCGTGATCGTCGCGCCCCAGCTGCGGTACTTCGCGATCTGCTCGTCGATCGCCGCGGAGCCGGCTTTGAGCGTCGGGATGAGGTCCGTGCCCGAGCGGCCGAGAAGGTCCATCGCCGCTTGCGTGCGTGCGCCACCCTCGGGCAACCGCACCATCGCGTCGGCGACTTCGCGCATGAGCACGGGCAGAGCCTTCATCTTCCCCGTGGCGTCGGTGACGGTGATGCCCAGCCGGCCGAAGTTCTCGACGTTCGACTTGTTGCCCTGCGCCGCCTCGGCCGCGTTGCGGCCGAGGAACTTGTACGCGTCGGCGACGGCGTTGATGCTCGATCCCGCCTGGCCGGCGACCTTCCCGAGCCCGCTCAATTCGTCCGCCGACACGCCGACGGCCTCGGCCATGTCGTGCACGTCGTCGGCCCGGTCCTGCGCGGCGTCGAACATCCCGACGAGCGCCCCGGTCGTCTGCTTGGCGATGCCGATCACGCCCAGCAGCGGGTTGGCAAGGAAGTTCGTGACGGTCTGGGGGAACAGCTGCGCGATCGACGTCGCCTGCAGCATCCCCTGCGCGTACGGCGCCGTGTCGAGGCCGAGGGTGGCGAGGATTGAACCGGCTTGGAACGCCATTTAACTAACCGCTTCGAGCGCCCGCAAAAATCTGAGCCAGGCCGGCCATCGAAGTAATCCGCGTGATCCGTGCCCCGCTGGCGTCCGTCGTCGTCACGTTCTCGCCTGCGGCGGGCATCTGCGCCGCTGGCTCGGCCGACGCGCTGCTCGCCGCACCGATGCTCGCCGCAGGCGCGCGGCGGAGCAGGGCCGCGTGCTGAGCGAGGACGACGACGGCGACGTCCTCACGAAGTTGCCAGATCTCCGCGGGGTGCATGGAGGGGAAGACCTTCGCCAGCGCCAGCACGATCTCCCACGTGTCTACCGGCCCGCTCCCCCCGCCCGCGCCGGGTTCATCGCGGTCGCGACCAGCGTCGCGACCGCCTGGGAGTTTTTTCGGGACAGCTCGTCCCGGTAGGTGATGACCGCGGCGACCACGGCGGCGCACACTTCCTCGCTCCAGGACGCGACGTCGGCCGGGCCTGCGGCCGGCGGCTCGTTGAGCAGGGTCGGCACGACCGCTCGCAGGCTCGCGGTGCTGGTGGCGAGAATCTGCCGATCGGCGAGCGTGAGCGGCTTCGTGGCGTACGACTTGCCGTCGACCGTGACGGAGAGGTCCCATGGCTGGAACTGCGCGACGGCGGCGTTGAGGTCGAGGTTGATCTGCATGTTGATTCGAACTCCTTTGCATTCGTGTGGTTTGAAGAAGGAAGAGGACGCGGGGGCGAGACGATCACGGCCCGGCGCCGATGTAGCCATACGCCAAGAGCAGCGAGCCGCTGGTCACGAGCTGCGCGCGGTCGGGGTAGAACTTGAACGTTGCCATCATCTTGTCCGGCGTCCCGCCGTCGCGCTCGGCCGGCACGAACATGCCCACCGCCTTCAGGAGGGTGATGTCCTGCGTCGTCGTCAGCGCCGGCAGATCGTTGGGGTGCAGCACGAGCTTGGCGGCGTAGTCGTAGAGGTCCTTGTGCCAGACCGCCGGCAGGAGCGAGATGTCGCCCGACACCCACCAGGGCATCAGCTTCTGGTAGGTGACGACGTCGATCTCGCGAACCTCGCCGCTGATCGTGCCTTCCAGGCCGATGATCCACTCACCCAGCTCCACGTCGCCGATCGAGCCCGCCTTCTTCGGCAGGGTCTTCATCCGGATGTCCGGTTTGACCTTGTCCATGAGCCCGAAGTCGTACGATCCCCACTTCAGGTCGTAGTTGCCGAGCCTGATGCGTGTCACGTCGTAAGCCATGATCGATTCCTTTCGTGTTGTCCCGTCGTCCGTGTCACTGCCCCGCCGTTACGGGATCGCGACCACCTGGGCATCGAAGTTGAAGACGACTTCGGCCCGCTTCTTCTCGTCGCGCCCGATCACCGCGGGCGCCTGCAGTTCCATGACGCCGAGCACCCGGTGCCCGGCCAGGTCCTTCCGCCGCAGCGGCCGGCCGTTCGCGTCGAGCAGCGACGCGTAGAGCGCCTGCGCCTGCGCAATCGCCGCCTGGTCTTCGCCGATCGTCTTGCACTGGATCGACGACACGAGCACCGGCACGTACCCGATCGCGCCCGCGTACGGGGCGAGCACCGACCACGTCGCCGCGCAGACGCCCGGCCCCTCGACGGCCTTGTAGAGCCACAGCGCCCGCGGCGTGCCCGCGTGCTCGACGCCGGCCGCCGCCGCCATGTAAGCCGCGAGCACGCCCATGAAGTTGTCGACAGAGACGTTCGCCATTTTGTCGCCCGCGTGTTCACAGCGCCTTCCGCACCTCGTCGATGACGAACTCCGCCATCTTCGGCGTGTTCTTTCGCATCGCCGTCTCCAGAAACTTCGCCTCGCCCTGGTCGTGGTTAACGTCCAGCCGCTCGTGCACCGCGGCGGCATAGTTCGTGTTGAAGCCGATCTGCGCCGAGATCTCCGTCCCCTTTGCCTCGGCCGGCAGGGCCGTCCCGCTGGCCTTGAGGGCGCCCGTGTCCACCGGCGCCAGTTCCTGCGCGTCGCCGATGACGTGCTGCGCGAAGCGGCTCACCGAACGCCGCGCGGCGGCGATGCCGCGGGCCCTGGCCTCGCCGAGTCCCTTGAGGAAGCTGCTGATGTCGGTCGACGCGCTCACGCTGGGATCTCCCTGGCGAAACACTCCGTGTGACTCTGGCTGCCGTGCACCCAGGGCGTCGCGTGGCGCACGACGAGCGTCACGGCCGCGGCGCCGCCGTCGGGCAGCACGACCAACCGTTGATCCTTCGCGATCGACGTGCCCGCCGGCACGTAGAGCTGCGCCGTGGAATCGGTGACGAGGGCGAGCAGCGACGGATCGATGCGCTGGCCGGTGACGAACTCCTGGAGCGAGCACCGCACGTTCACCGTGACGGGCGCGGCGTACGTTTGCTTGCCGCGCACGTCCGCGCCGGAGATGGTCGCGATCGACTGAAGCGTCGCGTTGTAGATCACCGGACCTCCCCGCTGCCGAGCGCGTAGAAGCGCGAGATGCGGTCCGCGTCCGTACAGAGCACCGGAATGCCGCCCGCGTCCCCCGGCGCCCGGTAGCTTTCGCTCAACCGTCCTGTGCTCTGGCTCGTCAGCCCGCGATTGATCGCGTCGATCGCTTCGGCGCGGGTTCCAGCGATGATCGAATTCGCTTCGAAGAGGACGGCGCGCAGCACCTTCGGCGGCACGACGGCCTCCCCCGCGTCGGCGTCCCAGTCCCAGATCGCGTCGGCCAGGCGACCGTCGATCGTGGGCGACGTTCGGTAAAGGTCGTGAGGGAACGCTCCGGATTCGGAGGCGACGCGAGGGAACTCCAGCAGCTGCGCCTCATCGACCTTCCGCCCCTGGTAACGACGCGCGGTGTCGAACCGCTCCGTCGCCAGGGCGCGGGCCTGACGCTTTACCGTCGTGCTGGCGGCGATGTACGCCGTGAGGTTCGGCAGCGTCGCGGAGATCGCGTCGGCCTCGGCGTCCTCGGGCAGGTACATCGTCGCCGTCGCGTCGGCCGGCGCGTACGAGAACTTCTCGGCCGACTGCTCGACGCCGTTGTAGGTGACGATGCGGTAGTAGCGGTACGTGAGGCCCGGCGCCGGGTCGGTGAGGCTGTGCTCGTACACGCCGAGCGAGACGCGCGTCATCGCGACGCCGGCGGCGACCACCGTCGCGCTCGTGTCGGTGCGCTGCACGCCGAACGTGTTGCCCGGATCGCGCAGCACGACCGACGTGACGTCGGTGAGGACGCCGTTGCGCTTGTACGTGACTCGAAGCAATCGCGTGCTCATCCGTCGATCACCACGTCCTCGTCCTCGATCGTGACGTTGTCGCCGCCGGTCGTGACACCAGGGTCGTACTCCATGAGTTCGAACGCATCCGAGAACGCCGTCGCGCTGCTGGCGTAGAACGCGAACTGGTAGCGGTGCGAAGCGTCCAAGCCCGTCGCCAGTTCTGTAAACCAGTTGCCGCTCGTTCCGACCTGCGCGAGCGCGACGGCGCACTCGGCGAACACCGGCGGCGTCGACAACTCGACCCACGACGGCGAGCCGGAGCCGGTCACCTGACGCACCTGCGTCGGCGCGTCGGGGTTGTAGAAGACAACCTTTCCGCTCTGCGGGATGGGGCCGATCTCATCACTCATGCGTAGCTCGGGAACCCGGAGAGGTCCGCCTCCGTTAGTTGGTAGCCGCCGCCGAGTGTCGTCATGGCGCCGTTGATCTCGTCGAGGTAGCGGCTGTAGTCCGGACCGTGGCCCCAACCACCACTGGTCCACGTCGCCACCAACACAAGCTCGCCGTCAACGACGAGGAACGCGGGGTTGCCGCTGTCGCCGCCCACGATCGGGTCGTAGAACGCCTGCCGCGTCGCGTCGTGCGGGACGCGGTAGGTGACCCAGTTGTCGATCCGGATCAGGTCGCGGACGCTGGCCTTCTCCTCCTGGTCCAAGCCGAAGCCGGGAACGCCGACCGCGAGCGACTCGCCGAAGCGGTCTTCGACGTCAGCCGGCAACACCTTCGCGAAAGAGATCGAGGCCGGCACGTCGCTGTCGAGCAGGCACACGCGGACGTCGCTGTCGTAAGCGTCGGTGCTGTTGGGCGGTCCAACGTTCACCGCGGCGGTCACGGTGCGCGAAAAGACCTGATTGCCATGGGTGACGAACCGCACGACGGTGCCCGGGCCGTACGGGTAGTGCTCGGCGTTTACCAGGTGCCGCGGGCTGACGAGCGTTCCCGCCTGGCGGACGCCGCCGGAACCGTTCCACGGGCTGATGCACGTCAGGTCAAGGTC
Source organism: Tepidisphaeraceae bacterium (assembly GCA_049679725.1). Classification (GTDB taxonomy): domain Bacteria; phylum Planctomycetota; class Phycisphaerae; order Tepidisphaerales; family Tepidisphaeraceae; genus DASYWJ01. The sequence goes on along the minus strand of JBAUGM010000123.1, from coordinate 1,710 downwards.
CGCGCACCAGGCCGACGCGTTGCGGACGTACGTGCCGGCGGCGTGGTCCTGCGTCGAGAACAGCCTGCCGTGGTCCGCAAAGTTCTTGCCCGCCAGGCGCGAGTTGATCGCGTCGGCGCAGTGCGAGGCCAGGCTGCCGGCGACGAAGTTCTGGAACACGCGGCTAACGGTCGCCGGGTCGAGCTCGATCGGCACGTCGACGCGCCGCGTGAGATGGCGGGTGCGGACCAGGATGCGGCTGTCGCCATTGGCCGACGCTCGCGTGAGGAAGCCCAGCGCGTTGATCGTAGCGACGGCCGGGTCCAGTACGTCGATGGTGTAGCCGCCCGCCAGCGTGCCCGCGACGACGTCGCGCAAGAGGACGTCAGCCTCGTGCGCGACGGCCGCGGACGTTGTTTCGATGTAATCGACGTCGTCGATCGTGACCGGCATGGGCGACACGCCCGGCGTGACCTCGCGGTCCCGTGGCAGGACGAGGATCTGGAAATCGGCGTCGGCGAGCGTAGGACCCCGCACCGTCAAGCCAGGCCCGTGGATGAGTTTGGGCATGGCCTAAACCTCCGGCGGGTACAGGGGATGAAGCATCTGCACCGGTGCGTACGTCGCGACCCATACCCCGCCGTCCCAGATGAAACGCGCGACCCCGTAGACCCGGACCTCCCCGGCGGACGGCGGGATCGGGTGCGCGTCAATTGAGAGCTGCATCCCGGCGAATAATAGCGAGCCTAAGGAGCACGTTAATGAGGCCGTTTCGCTGGATACGTCTGCGATTCGCAGCGCACAGACCAGCGTGATCTGCTGACCAATACGCACACCCGGCGTAAGGTCAACAACCTCCACTGTGTATCCGAAGGCGTCGCTGGCGGTGAAAGTGGCGATGATGGTGTCGGGGTGGGAGTGGGTGATCCCCGCGACGCCCTCGCTGGCGATTGCGTTGAGGTTGACCAGCAGCACGTCCGCCTGCCCGCCTGCCGTGATGCCGTCGCCGAACCGGAGCGACTTGCGGCCGTTGGTGATCAGCGCGATTTCCCCTTCGCCGAGGACGATGCCGTCGGTCTCGGCCTGCGTGCCCTTGCGCGGGATGAACGTACCGACGAGATCCCCGTCGCCGTTCAGGCCGGGGTAACCGTTCGGCTGGTCCTTTTCGCTGCGCGTCTGGTAGGCCGCGCCCTCCGCGCCGTCGAGCTGGTCGGCGTCCAGGCCGCTGCCGGCGCCATCGACGCCGAGCAGGGACGCGAGCTGACTCCGAGCAGATTGGAGGACGCGGCGGATCACTGCTACTGTCCCTCCCCGCTACTCGGCCGCGTCGAGCTGTGCAGGCGATCGCGCAGCGCATCGAGCTCCGCCTCCGACGCCGTGAGCGATTCCTTCGCCTCGGCGTACCGCTCCAGCGCCGCCTCCGCCCGCTCGATCGCCTCGATCACGTCGTCGTAGCGCGCGACTCGCTCGACCGGCGGCGGGGGATCGTTCGGCTGCGTGGTCGGTTGCGTCGTCGGCGACGCGGTGACGTGGACCGTGATGCGGCGCGACAACCCCGGCGTGCCACGGCCATCGGCGATGGCGTAGGGAATCGCCTCGAGGACGTTCGCGCCGTCGGGCGTGAACGTGAGGTCGGTTGCGCCCACCGTGTACGCCCCGGACTTCTCCAGCCGCGAGACGCCGTTGTGGATGACGCGCACGCTGCCGACGACAGCGGGATCGGTCCAGACG